>NZ_JBEPEL010000107.1:0-20997 GCF_040300825.1 Streptomyces sp. NPDC000229 | reverse complement strand
GGTGCGAGGAGTGCGCCCGGGCCCTGATCATAAAAGGCGACCCCATCGAGACCTACCGTGAGCTCGAAGGACCGAGGAGGCGCGGTCCGGGCCGCCGCGCCGTGCGGCCCTGTCGCGGCTCACCGACGACTGGCTGACCGCCCTCCACGCGGCGGCCGCTCCGCCGCGGGGCACCGCCCTCGTCGCCGTCGGCGGTTACGGGCGCGGCGAGCTCTCCCCCCGCAGCGACCTCGACCTGCTCCTCCTCCACGACGGCACCGCCGACCCCGCCACCATCGCGGCGCTCGCCGACCGCATCTGGTACCCGGTCTGGGACCTGGGCCTCGCCCTCGACCACTCCGTCCGCACCCCCGCCGAGGCCCGCAGAACCGCCGCCGACGACCTCAAGGTCCAGCTCGGCCTGCTCGACGCCCGCCCCGTCGCGGGCGACCTCGGACTGGTCGCCGGATTGCGTACGACCGTCCTCGCCGACTGGCGCAACCAGGCCCCCAAGCGGCTGCCCGAGCTCGACGAGCTGTGCCGGGAACGCGCCGAACGCCAGGGCGAGCTCCAGTTCCTCCTCGAACCCGACCTCAAGGAGGCGCGGGGCGGCCTGCGCGACGCCACCGCCCTGCGGGCCGTCGCCGCCTCCTGGCTCGCCGACGCCCCGCGCGAAGGGCTCGCCGAGGCGCGCCGCACCCTCCTGGACACCCGGGACGCGCTGCACCTCGTCACCGGACGGGCGACCGACCGCCTCGCCCTCCAGGAACAGGACCAGGTCGCCGCCGCCCTGGACCTGCTCGACTCCGACACCCTGCTCCGCCAGGTCTACGAGGCCGCCCGCACCATCTCGTACGCCGGTGACGTCACCTGGCGCGAGGTGAACCGCGTCCTGCGCGCCCGCTCCGTACGGCCCAGGCTGCGCAAGATGCTGGGCGGCAAACCGCCCGTCGAACGCACCCCGCTCGCCGAGGGCGTCGTCGAGATGGACGGCGAGGTCGTCCTCGCCCGCACCGCCCGCCCCGAACGCGACCCGGTGCTCCCGCTGCGGGCCGCCGCGGCGGCCGCCCAGTCCGGCCTGGCCCTCTCCCTGCACGCCGTCCGCCACCTCGCCGCCACCACCAAACCACTGCCCGAGCCCTGGCCCGCCGACGCCCGCGAGCAGCTCGTCACCCTCCTCGGCGCGGGGGAGCCCACCGTGCCCGTCTGGGAGGCGCTGGAGGCCGAAGGGCTGATCACCCGCCTGATCCCCGACTGGGAACGCGTCCGCTGCCGCCCGCAGCGCAACCCCGTCCACACCTGGACCGTCGACCGCCACCTGGTCGAGACCGCCGTACGCGCCTCGGCGCTCACCCGCCGTGTCGGCCGCCCCGACCTCCTGCTGGTCGCCGCGCTCCTCCACGACATCGGCAAGGGCTGGCCCGGCGACCACTCGGTGGCGGGCGAGACCATCGCCCGGGACGTGGCCGCCCGGATCGGCTTCGACCAGGCCGACGCGGGCGTGCTGGCCACCCTCGTACGCCACCACCTCCTCCTCGTCGAGACCGCCACCCGCCGCGACCTGGACGACCCGGCCACCATCCAGTCCGTCGCCACGGCCATCGGCTCGCCCTCGACCCTGGAACTCCTGCACGCCCTCACCGAGGCCGACGCCCTGGCCACCGGCCCCGCCGCCTGGTCCTCCTGGCGCGCCTCGCTCGTCGCCGACCTCGTCAAACGGGTCGGGGGCGTCCTCGCGGGCGACGCACCGCCCGCCCCGGAGCCCGTCGCACCCGGCGCCGAGGAGGAACGGCTCGCCGTCGAGGCCCTCCGCACCGGCGAACCGGTGCTGACCCTCCACGCCGACCACCCCGCCGACCACACCGAACCGGAACCGGTCGGTGTCGAGCTCCTCATCGCCCTGCCCGACCAGCCGGGCGTCCTGCCCGCCGTCGCCGGGGTCCTCGCCCTGCACCGCCTGACCGTCCGCTCCGCCGACCTGCGCGCCATCGACCTGCCCACCGAGATCGGTCCCGCCGCCGTCCTCGTACTGAACTGGCGCGTCGCGGCCGAGTACGGCTCCCTCCCGCAAGGCCCCCGGCTGCGCGCCGACCTCGTCCGCGCCCTCGACGGCTCCCTGGACATCGCCGCCCGCCTGGCCGAGCGCGAAGCGGCCTACCCGCGCCGCCGGGGCGTCACCGCCCCGCCCCCGCGCGTCACGGTCGCGGCGGCCGGCTCGACGCTGGCCACGGTCATCGAGGTCCGCGCCCACGACGCGCCCGGCCTGCTGCACCGCATCGGCCGCGCCCTCGAAACGGCCGCCGTCCGGGTCCGCAGCGCCCACGTCTCGACGCTGGGCGCCAACGCGGTGGACGCGTTCTACGTCACGGACGCGACGGGCGCCCCGCTCCCGCCGGAAGAGGCCTCGGAGGTGGCCCGCGCCCTGGAGGCCGATCTCCGGAACCGGTAGCCCGGGGCCGCTTCCGGGCGGGGCTGATGCTCAGCCGCGCGAGGCGGATACCCTGGGGGACGACTGTCCGCCCGCCCCCTACACCCGAGGATCCGCGACCGCCGTGTTCGATACCCTCTCCGACCGCCTTGCAGCGACATTCAAGAACCTCCGGGGCAAGGGCCGCCTCAGCGAGGCGGACATCGACGCCACGGCACGTGAGATCCGTATCGCGCTGCTGGAAGCCGACGTCGCCCTGCCCGTCGTGCGTGCCTTCATCAAGCAGGTCAAGGAGCGGGCGCTCGGGGCCGAGGTCTCGCAGGCGCTCAACCCCGCCCAGCAGGTCATCAAGATCGTCAACGAGGAGCTCATCGGCATCCTCGGTGGCGAGACCCGCCGCCTGCGGTTCGCCAAGAACCCGCCGACCGTGATCATGCTGGCGGGTCTCCAGGGTGCAGGTAAGACCACCCTCGCCGGAAAGCTCGGCAAGTGGCTCCAGGGCCAGGGGCACGCGCCGCTCCTCGTCGCGTGTGACCTCCAGCGTCCGAACGCCGTCAACCAGCTCTCCGTCGTCGCGGAGCGCGCGGGCGTCGGCGTCTACGCCCCCGAGCCCGGCAATGGCGTCGGTGACCCGGTCCAGGTCGCCAAGGACTCGATCGAGTACGCGAAGACCAAGCAGCACGACGTGGTCATCGTCGACACCGCCGGCCGTCTCGGCATCGACCAGGAACTGATGCAGCAGGCCGCGGACATCCGCGACGCCGTCAGCCCCGACGAGGTCCTCTTCGTCGTGGACGCCATGATCGGTCAGGACGCGGTCAACACGGCCGAGGCCTTCCGTGACGGCGTCGGCTTCGACGGCGTGGTGCTCTCCAAGCTCGACGGCGACGCCCGCGGTGGTGCCGCCCTGTCGATCGCGCACGTCACCGGCCGCCAGATCATGTTCGCCTCCAACGGCGAGAAGCTGGACGACTTCGACGCGTTCCACCCGGACCGCATGGCGTCCCGCATCCTCGGCATGGGTGACGTGCTCTCGCTGATCGAGAAGGCCGAGCAGACCTTCAGCCAGGAAGAGGCCGCCAAGATGGCCTCCAAGCTGGCGAGCAGCAAGGGCAAGGACTTCACGCTCGACGACTTCCTGGCCCAGATGGAGCAGGTCAGGAAGATGGGCTCCATCTCCAAGCTGCTCGGCATGCTCCCGGGCATGGCCCAGATGAAGGAGCAGATCAACAACATCGACGAGCGTGACGTGGACCGTACGGCCGCGATCATCAAGTCGATGACCCCGGGCGAGCGCCAGGACCCGACGATCATCAACGGCTCCCGCCGGGCGCGTATCGCCCGCGGTTCCGGTGCCGACGTCAGCGCGGTCAAGTCGCTGGTCGAGCGGTTCTTCGAGGCCCGCAAGATGATGTCCCGCATGGCCCAGGGCGGCGGCATGCCGGGCATGCCCGGGATCCCGGGCATGGGCGGCGGCCCGGGCCGGCAGAAGAAGCAGCAGAAGCAGGCCAAGGGCAAGCGCAAGAGCGGCAACCCGATGAAGCGCAAGGCCGAGGAGCAGGCCGCCGCCGAGCGCCGCGAACAGGCACAGCAGGGCGGCGCGTTCGGCCTCCCGGGCGGGCAGCCGGGCAAGGACTTCGAGCTCCCCGACGAGTTCAAGAAGTTCATGGGCTGACCACCGGTCACCCCGCACGTCACGGAGGGCGTCCACCTGGGGTGGGTGCCCTTCGCGGGTTCGGACGCCGCCTCACACCCTTCAAGGGCGACATGCCCGTAATGCCACTTTCGCCCGCCTCTCGCATCATGGCTGCGTGGCCAATTCCGTACCCCCGCGCGACCGCACCGATCAGCCCTGGCGCTCCGAGGGCGCACCGCCTCCGTCCCCTCCCCGCAAGAAGATGCCCGGCTGGATGGGGCTGCTCCTCGCCGCGGTGGTCGTCTTCGTCCTCACCAATCTGGCCCTGTCCTTCTTCGGTGACGGCGACGAGCGGACCATCTCGTACACCGAGTTCAGCCGGCAGGTGACGGACGGCAATGTCGCCAAGATCTACTCCAAGGGCGACGCCATCGAGGGCGAGCTGAAGAACAAGCAGCGCTTCACCACCCAGCGGCCCGCGTTCGCCGACGACGACCTCTGGGCCGAGCTGACCAGGCAGAAGGTCACCGTGACGGCCGAGCCGGTCGTCGAGAGACCGAGCCTCCTCGCCAACCTGCTGTTCTCGCTGGCGCCGATCCTGCTGCTCGTCGTGCTGTGGCTGTTCATCGCCCGGCGCATGAGGGGTGCCGGGTTCGGGGCGGGCGGCATGCTCGGGCGGAAGGCCCCGCCCAAGCCGGTCGAGCTGGAGGTGGGGCAGCGGACCACCTTCGCCGACGTCGCGGGGATCGACGAGGTGGAGGGCGAGCTCAACGACGTCGTCGACTTCCTGAAGAACCCGCAGGCGTACCGGCGGATGGGCGCCAAGATGCCGCGCGGCGTACTGCTGTCCGGCCTGCCGGGCACCGGCAAGACGCTGCTGGCGCGGGCCGTGGCGGGCGAGGCGGGCGTACCGTTCTTCTCCGCGTCCGCCTCCGAGTTCATCGAGATGATCGTGGGCGTCGGCGCCTCCCGCGTACGGGAACTCTTCAACGAGGCCCGCAAGGTCGCCCCGGCGATCATCTTCATCGACGAGATCGACACCATCGGGCGCGTCAGGGGCGGCGGGGCCGCCATGGGAGGACACGACGAGCGGGAACAGACGCTGAACCAGATCCTCACCGAGATGGACGGCTTCTCCGGCTCCGAGGGCGTCATCGTCATCGCGGCCACCAACCGCGCCGACGTCCTGGACCCGGCGCTCACGCGCCCCGGCCGCTTCGACCGGATCGTCCACGTCAGCCCGCCCGACCGGGGCGGCCGCGAGGCCATCCTCCGGATCCACACCCGCGACATCCCGCTGGCCGACGACGTCGACCTCACCCAGGTCGCCCGCACCACCCCCGGCATGACCGGCGCCGAGCTGGCCAACCTCGCCAACGAGGCCGCCCTCCTCGCGGTCAAACGACGTCAGCACCAGGTCACCCGCTCGGACCTCTCCGACGCGCTGGAGAAGGTGCAGCTCGGTGCGGAACGCGCCCTGGTCATGCCCCTGGAGGAGCGGCGCCGTACCGCGTACCACGAGAGCGGTCACGCGCTGCTCGGCATGCTCCAGCCCGGCGCCGATCCGGTCCGCAAGGTCACCATCGTCCCCCGCGGCCGGGCCCTCGGGGTGACCCTGTCCACGCCGGACGCCGACAAGTACGCGTACACGGAGGACTACCTGCGCGGCCGGATCATCGGCGCGCTGGGCGGCATGGCGGCCGAGCACGTCGTCTTCGGTGTCGTCACCACGGGCTCCGAGAGCGACCTGGAACAGGTCACCAACATCGCGCGCGGCATGGCGGGCCGCTGGGGCATGAGCGAGCGGGTCGGCCGGCTCAGCGCCATCCCCGGCGACGCCCAGCAGGCGTACGGGCTGTCGGCGGCGCCCGCGACGCTGGACGCCGTGGCCCACGAGATGCGCCGCATCGTCGACGAGTGTTACGAGAGCGCCTGCCGGCAGCTCCAGGAGCACCGCACCCGACTGGACGCGCTGGCGGCGGCGCTCCTGGAGAACGAGACGCTGGAGGAGGAAGCGGCCTACCGGGCGGCCGGCATCCCCCGTGTCACCAAGGAGTGACCACCGGCCTCAGGGCGTCCTGGCGACGAGGTAGCGGAACACGTTGGGCATCCACACGGTCCCGTCGGGGCGCACATGCGGGTGGAGGGCCTCGGTGACCTCCTTCTCGACCGTCGCCTGGTCGGAGGCGGCCACCGCCGGGTCGAACAGGCCGGTCGAGAACAGCCCGCGCACGGCGCTGTCCATGTCGGCGTACCCGAACGGGCACGCCACCCGTCCGGAGCCGTCCGGCCTGAGCCCGGCCCGCGCGGCCACCTCCTCCAGGTCGTCCCGGAGGGCCGGTCGCCAGGTGGCGCCCGTACGGAGCCGCTCGGTCAGCCGGCCGGCCACTCTGAGGACCGCCGAGGTCGCGCACCGCTCCGGCGGGCCCCAGCCCGCCAGCACCACCGCGCTGCCCCGCTCCGCCAGCCGCACGGCCGCGGCGAGCGCGGGCGCCAGCCCGTCGGAGTCACCCGCGGTGCAGCCGATCGGCTGGAAGGCGGTGATGAGGTTGTACGCCGGACGGGTGGGATCCGCGGCATCCGCGGGCCCGCCGTAGAGCAGCCTCGTCTCGCCACAGCGGTGGGTCTCCCGCCCGCCCGCGTCGGGGAGCAGCCGCTGACGAGCCAGGTCCACGCGCGCGTGGTCGGTGTCGACGCCCGTCACCTGCGCGCCGCGCGCGGCGGCCATCAGCAGGGCGAGGCCGGAGCCGCATCCGAGACCGAGCAGCCGCGTTCCGGTACCGACCTCCAGGTGCTGGTACACCGCTTCGTAGAGCGGAACCAGCATCCGTTCCTGGATCTCCGCCCAGTCGCGGGCACGGCCGGGCGCGTCCGAAGCCGGAGGGGCCGAGGCCGGGTGGGGGTGGTGCTGGACGAGCATAGGTGTCATCGAAAGCGCCCCAATCCGCCGAGAGGTCCATCTGTGCGTCTGTGCCCTGATTGACAGCCCCCGTGTACGTGCGCTCGCACTCCCCGTAGCCAGGGAACTCCGCATCCGCCCCCAAGTCCAGGGGTAGGGGCGCAATGCTTGCGTGCCCCGGCTGTGCGCCCCCGAGTGCGGCACGAACCACCTCCCATAGTGGAGGCGGTCGCTGATTCCCGCCATGCCAAGAGGGTGACCGGGACCCTCCGGCCCGTCCTGGCCTGCGAGGGAACCGACCGAGTGCCGCCGGGCCACGGGGCGGTGCGGCGCCGGGCGAGCGGCCCCGGTACTGTCGCTTTGGCACCGGGCCGGCGCCCTGCCGCGCGCGCCCCCTGACCTGGGCGGCGACCGGCGCACGAAAGTCGGCTACGCGCCGGGGCGTACGCGCCGCTACGTACCACCTTGTTGCGAGCTGCGCGGCTTCTCCGCAGATCAGCGCACTGGCCCTCGTCAGGACGCATCAACGGCAACTGACTGGTACGTGCAAATTATTTGGGATGCCCCGGAATGGAACCCGGGGGCACTCCGGCTCGTTGTCACGACGTGAGCACGACACCACCTGTTCTCGCCGCAGAGCTGGCACAGGCGTGGGCCGACATTCAGCGGCACCACCCCGAGCTGCCCGATCTTGCCGCGCCCGAATCCCTGATCGGAGAGTCGTCGTCCGCGTGTGGCGCCGAGCTCTCCTTCGAGCGACTGCTCCACGAGGCAGTCCACGGCATCGCCGCCGCGCGAGGCGTCCGCGACACCTCGCGCGCCGGTCGCTACCACAACCGCAGATTCCTGGCGATCGCCGAGGAGATGGGCCTGGACCATTCCGAGGAGCCGCATCCCAGCAGCGGCTTCTCCCTGGTCACGCTCAGCCCCGAGGCCAAGCGCCGGTACCGCCCGACGATCGAGCGGCTCCAGCGCGCCCTCAAGGCGCACACGGTCGCCACGGCGGCGGACACCAAGCGCTCCTTCCGCGGGCCGGCCGCACGGCACGGCTCCTCCGGTGGCGGCGTGCGGGTCAAGGCCGTGTGCGACTGCGGTCGCAACGTACGGGTCGTGCCCTCGGTCCTCGCGCAGGCGCCCATCGTGTGCGGCGGGTGCGGGAAGCCGTTCCGCATCCCGGAAGCCGTGGGCGCGGCGAGCTGACCCCGCGTGATGTGGCACAATGGCTAGCTGTACTCGACAGTCGAACAGGACCCCTCTCTCCTCCGGCTGACGCGTCCATCGGGCACTCGAGTACCGCAACCCCACGCGGCATCCCGTTGTGCCCAACCACGTCAAGACCAGGAGACACCACACCAGTGGCAGTCAAGATCAAGCTGAAGCGTCTGGGCAAGATCCGTTCGCCTCACTACCGCATCGTCGTCGCCGACTCCCGTACCCGCCGTGACGGCCGGGCCATCGAGGAGATCGGCCTGTACCACCCGGTGCAGAACCCGTCGCGCATCGAGGTCGACTCGGAGCGTGCGCAGTACTGGCTGTCCGTCGGCGCCCAGCCGACCGAGCCGGTCCTCGCGATCCTGAAGCTCACCGGCGACTGGCAGAAGGTGAAGGGCCTCCCGGCCCCGGAGAAGCCGCTGCTCGCCCCGGCGGCCAAGGAAGACAAGCGCGCCTCCTTCGACGCCTTCGCCAAGGCGCTCGAGGGCGACGACACCAAGGGTGAGGCCATCACCCCGAAGGCGAAGAAGGCCGACAAGAAGGCGGACGAGGCCGAGACCGAGTCTGCGGCGACGGCCGCAGAGTCGCCCGAGGCCTGAGCATGCTCGAGGAGGCTCTCGAGCACCTCGTGAAGGGCATCGTCGACAACCCCGACGACGTGCAGGTCGCCTCGCGCAACCTGCGCAGGGGGCGCGTGCTGGAGGTCCGGGTCCACCCCGACGACCTCGGCAAGGTGATCGGCCGCAACGGCCGCACCGCTCGCGCTCTGCGTACCGTCGTGGGCGCCATCGGCGGCCGGGGCATCCGTGTCGACCTCGTCGACGTGGACCAGGTCCGCTGAACACGTTGGCAGTTTTACCTTGAAGTGCGCCGGCACGGGCCGGGGAGGGCTACGGCCCACCCCGGCCCGTTGTCGTAGGACAGGAGAGATGAAGACGTGCAGCTGGTAGTCGCACGGATCGGCCGCGCCCACGGCATCAAGGGCGAGGTCACCGTCGAGGTGCGTACCGACGAACCCGAGCTGCGGCTCGCGCCCGGTGCCGTACTGGCCACGGACCCGGCCTCCGCCGGGCCGCTGACCATCGAGACCGGCCGGGTGCACAGCGGCCGGCTGCTGCTGCGCTTCGAGGGCGTACGGGACCGCAACGCCGCCGAGGCACTGCGCAACACCCTGCTCATCGCCGACGTCGACCCGGACGAGCGTCCGGAGGAGCCCGACGAGTACTACGACCACCAGCTGATCGACCTGGACGTCGTCCTCGCCGACGGCACCGAGGTCGGCCGGATCACCGAGATCTCGCACCTGCCCTCGCAGGATCTGTTCGTCGTGGAACGGCCCGACGGCACCGAGGTCATGATCCCGTTCGTCGAGGAGATCGTCGCCGACATCGACCTCGCGGAGCAGAAGGCGGTCATCACCCCGCCGCCCGGGCTCATCGACGACCGCGCCGAGATCGCCTCCTCCAGGGACGTGGAGGACTCCTCCGAGGTCGCGAAGGACGAGATCTGATGCGACTCGACGTCGTCACGATCTTCCCCGAGTACCTGGAACCGCTGAACGTCTCCCTCGTCGGCAAGGCACGCGCACGCGGTCAGCTCGACGTCCACGTACACGACCTGCGCCGGTGGACGTACGACCGGCACAACACGGTCGACGACACCCCCTACGGCGGCGGCCCCGGCATGGTCATGAAGACCGAGCCCTGGGGCGACGCCCTGGACGACGTGCTGGCCTCCGGCTACGACGGCGGCGCGCACGGACCGGTGCTGGTCGTCCCCACCCCCAGCGGGCGGCCCTTCACCCAGGAACTCGCCGTCGAGCTGTCCCAGCGCTCCTGGCTGATTTTCACCCCCGCCCGGTACGAAGGCATCGACCGCCGCGTCATGGACGAGTACGCCACCCGGATACCGGTGTACGAGGTGTCCATCGGCGACTACGTGCTCGCCGGCGGGGAAGCCGCCGTCCTGGTGATCACCGAAGCCGTGGCGCGCCTGCTGCCCGGCGTCCTCGGCAACGCCGAGTCCCACCGGGACGACTCCTTCGCCCCCGGCGCGATGGCCAATCTGCTGGAAGGCCCCGTCTACACCAAGCCGCCCGAGTGGCGCGGCCGAGGCATCCCCGACGTGCTGCTCAGCGGCCACCACGGCAAGATCGCCCGGTGGCGCAGGGACGAGGCGCTGCGGCGGACCGCCCGCAACAGGCCCGACCTCATCGAGCGCTGCGACGCCTCGGCGTTCGACAAGAAGGACCGCGAAACCCTCTCCCTGCTGGGCTGGGCCCCCGAACCCGGTGGCCGATTTTGGCGCAGGCCCAAGGACGTGGAAGAATAGGCCGCTGCTGTACGTCCGGCGTGCGCCCCTGCCACAGGGGGACACGACGCCCGTCCGACGCGATCAGCACCCCTTTCTCATCTCGATATTCCGTTGATGACCTGTGGCATCAGCGAGGAAGCAGACACACATGGCTCACGTGCTCGACGCCGTCAACTCCGCCTCCCTGCGGACCGACGTCCCCGCGTTCCGTCCCGGTGACACCGTGAACGTCCACGTTCGCGTCATCGAGGGCAACCGCTCCCGTATCCAGCAGTTCAAGGGTGTCGTCATCCGCCGCCAGGGCGCGGGCGTCAGCGAGACGTTCACCGTCCGCAAGGTCTCCTTCTCCGTCGGCGTCGAGCGCACCTTCCCGGTGCACAGCCCGATCTTCGAGAAGATCGAGCTCGTGACCCGCGGTGACGTCCGTCGCGCCAAGCTCTACTACCTGCGCGAGCTGCGCGGCAAGGCCGCGAAGATCAAGGAGAAGCGCGACAACTGAGCTCCGGCTCACCCCCGTCGCGCCTCGGCTTTGAACTGAGCGTCACAGGAGGGCCGGATACCATCTGGCTCCGATGGACACCGAAGCACAGCACACAGAGCGCGACCGTTCCTCCGACACGGAGGAGCGGTCGCGCTCCGTGCTTTTCCGGCGGCGTTTCGGGCTGACCGGCCTCGCCTGCGCGGTCTTCCTGCTGCTGCTCAGCCACTTCGTGATGCAGCCCTTCCAGATCCCCAGCGGGTCCATGGAACCCACCCTCCGGATCGGCGACCGGGTGCTCGTGAACAAGTTGGCGTACCGTTTCGGTTCCGAGCCCGGGCGGGGGGACGTGGTCGTCTTCGACGGCACCGGGTCCTTCGTTCGCGAGGCGCCGGAGCGGAATCCGGTCGCCGGGCTGCTGCACGGGGCGGCTGCGGCACTCGGCCTCGCCGAGCCCGCCGACACCGACTTCGTGAAGCGCGTGGTGGGGGTGGGAGGCGACCGCGTGAAGTGCTGTGACAAGGGGGGAAGGGTCGAGGTGAACGGCGTACCCGTGGACGAGGGCTACCTGTACCCCGGCGACACGCCCTCGCAGGTGCCCTTCGACATCGTCGTGCCCCGGGGCACCTTGTGGGTCATGGGGGACCACCGCAGCCACTCGCGCGACTCCCGCGACCACCTGGGCTCCCCAGGGGGCGGCATGGTCCCCGTGGACCAGGTGATCGGGCGGGCCGACTGGATCGGCTGGCCGTTCGGGCGCTGGTCGGAGGTGGGGCCGACGGATGCCTTCCGCGACGTACCGGAGCCGGGAGCCGCGGGCGGGGGCCATGGGTAACCGCGGCAAGCAGGGAAGCCACCGGGCCGACACCCGGCTGCCCACCGGCTCACGGCCCACGGACGGCGCCCGGCCCCTGCCCGGACGCGCGGAGCGGCGCAAACTGGCCCGCAAGGTCAAGCGGCGCCGACGCCGTTCGGCCGTCAAGGAGGTACCCCTCCTCATCACCGTGGCGCTGCTCATCGCGCTCGTACTGAAGACCTTCCTGGTGCAGGCCTTCGTCATCCCGTCCGGCTCCATGGAGCAGACGATCCGGATCGACGACCGGGTACTGGTGGACAAGCTCACGCCGTGGTTCGGCTCGAAGCCACAGCGCGGGGACGTCGTCGTCTTCAAGGACCCGGGTGGCTGGCTCCAGCAGGAGAAGACGCCCAAGAAGGACGACCCGGTGGTCGTCAAGCAGGTCAAACAGGTGCTGACCTTCATCGGCCTGCTGCCGTCCGAGGACGAACAGGACCTGATCAAACGGGTGGTGGCGGTCGGAGGGGACACCGTCAAGTGCTGCGACGCGGACCGAAGGGTCACCGTCAACGGCGTACCGCTCACCGAACCGTACCTGCACCCGGGAGACGTCCCCTCCACCATCCCGTTCGAGGTGAAGGTGCCGGCCGGGCGGATCTTCGTGCTGGGGGACCACCGGTCGAACTCGGCGGACTCGCGGTTTCACCTGAACGAGGCGTTTCAGGGAACGGTCTCGGAAGAGGAGGTCGTCGGACGGGCGGTCGTCATCGCCTGGCCCCTCGACCACTGGCGCAGACTGGAGGAACCGGACACTTTCGCCTCCGTTCCGGACTCGCGGACCGGGACTGCGACGGCACTCGGCGCGTCGCATAGTGTGTCCTCTCGGAATGTGAACGGATTTACCGGGCTCCCGACCCCTGCGGAACTCCCGCTCGTTATGGGAGTGGTGGGCCTGCCCCTGCTGTGGGGCCGGCGGTTGCACGGAGTGAGGAGTGGATGTGGGGGATTTGGCGGTCGGCGCACGATCCGGACACGACGAGCCCGAGGAGAGGCCCGATCAGTTCGGACGGCCTTCCTCTTCGGGTCCCGTCGAGGAACCCCCGTCCACGACCGGTCCGGCTGAGGACGACAGCGCCGACGACGAGGGTCCCCAGGAGCCCACGAGGCCGCGCTCGTTCTGGAAGGAACTGCCGCTGCTGATCGGCATCGCGCTGCTGCTGGCGCTGCTGATCAAGACCTTCCTGGTGCAGGCGTTCTCGATCCCCTCGGACTCGATGATGAACACCCTGCAGCGCGGCGACCGGGTGCTGGTGGACAAGCTGACCCCGTGGTTCGGCTCCGAGCCGGAGCGCGGCGAGGTCGTCGTCTTCCACGACCCGGGCGGCTGGCTGGAGGGCGAGCCCACCCCCGAGCCCAACGCGGTGCAGAAGTTCCTGAGCTTCATCGGGCTGATGCCGTCCGCAGAGGAGAAGGACCTGATCAAGCGGGTCATCGCGGTCGGCGGTGACACCGTGAGCTGCAAGAAGGGCGGCAAGGTCGTCGTCAACGGCAGGACGCTGAACGAGACCTCGTACATCAACCCCGGCTCCACGCCGTGCGACGACGAGCCGTTCGGGCCGATCAAGGTGCCCGAGGGCCGTATCTGGGTCATGGGCGACAACCGCCAGAATTCGCTGGACTCCCGCTACCACCAGGAGCTGCCCGGCAGCGGCACGGTCGCCAACGACCAGGTCGTCGGGCGCGCGGTCGTGGTGGCCTGGCCGGTGACCCGCTGGTCCACGCTGCCGGTACCCGACACGTTCGACCAGCCGGGGCTGAGCGCGGCGGCGGTGGCGTCGAGCGCCGCCGTGGAGATGGCCGGGCCGGGCGCGCTGGGTCTGGCCGCGGCCCTGCCGGTGGTCCTGTGGCGGCGTAAGCGCCGGGACGGCTGAGGCTCCTACCGCCTCCGGTCCGCCCGCTCGGCATACCGCCGAGTAGGACCCCGCGGGTAGGGTGCCGTCCCAGATCGTCGACCTCCGAAGGTGGGGAGCGCTGGGATGGGCAAGAACGTCACGACGGACGACGGCCGCGGCCGTCTCGGCAGCGTGCTGTCGGGGCTGGCCGTGGCCGTCGGCTGTGTGCTCTTCCTGGGCGGGTTCGTCTGGGGGGCGATCGAGTACCAGCCGTACGCCGTGCCGACCGACTCGATGTCCCCGACCGTCGACGCCGGCGACCGGGTGCTGGCGCAGCGGATAGACGGCGCCGAGGTGCGGCGCGGTGACGTCGTGGTCTTCAAGGACTCGGCCTGGGGCGATCTGCCGATGGTCAAGCGGGTCGTCGGCGTGGGCGGTGACAAGGTCGCCTGCTGCGACGGCGCGGGCCGGCTCACTCTCAACGGCACGGCTGTCGAAGAACCGTATCTGCGCTCGGAGGGGCCCGCGTCCACGGCGGAGTTCTCGGCGGCGGTGCCCGAGGGGCAGCTCTTCCTCCTCGGCGACGAGCGCGGGTCCTCGCAGGACTCCCGCGTCCACCTCCAGGACCCCGGGCACGGCTCGGTACCGCGGGTATCGGTGAGCGCGCGGGTGGACGCCGTGGCATGGCCGCCCGCCGCGATGGTGGACCGGCCGCGGAGCTTTGCCGCGCTGCCCGGCGGTGTGTCGCGGCCCGGCCCGGTCAAGCTGGTGGCCGGGTCGGTGGCGGCCGGAGCGGTGCTGATCCTGGGCGGCGCGGCGTACGGGCCGATCGCGGGACGGCTGTCCCGGGCGGGCCGGGCCCGGACGGGGGTGGGCGCGCATGGCTGAGGAGACACCCCTGCGCCGGGTGGCCCGGGTGGTGCTGCTGGACCCGCAGGACCGGATCCTGCTGCTGCACGGCTACGAGCCGGACGACCCGTCCGACACCTGGTGGTTCACCCCCGGTGGCGGGGTCGAGGGCGACGAGACCCGGGAGCAGGCCGCCCTGCGCGAGCTCGCCGAGGAGACCGGCCTCACGGACGTGGAGCTCGGGCCCGTGGTGTGGCAGCGGGTCTGCTCGTTCCCCTTCGCGGGACGGCGATGGCACCAGGACGAGTGGTACTACCTGGCCCGTACGACCCGGACCACGGTGGCACTCGGCGCGCTGACCGAGCTGGAGAGCCGTAGTGTCGCGGGGCTGAGGTGGTGGACCTCCGCCGAACTGTCGGCGGCCCGTGAGACGGTGTACCCGACACGACTCGCCGAGCTGCTGCGCACGCTGCTCGACGAGGGACCCCCTGCTACGCCGGTGGTCCTGGCCCCCGAAATCGTCTAGGGGCGCAGGAGACTGGAGCACAATGGGGGCACGCACGGCTGAAGGGGAACATGCCATGAGCGCCGAGGACCTCGAGAAGTACGAGACCGAGATGGAGCTGAAGCTCTACCGGGAGTACCGCGATGTCGTCGGTCTGTTCAAATATGTGATCGAGACCGAGCGTCGCTTCTACCTCACCAATGACTACGAGATGCAGGTCCACTCGGTGCAGGGCGAGGTGTTCTTCGAAGTGTCCATGGCGGACGCGTGGGTCTGGGACATGTACCGTCCGGCGCGGTTCGTCAAGCAGGTGCGTGTCCTGACCTTCAAGGACGTCAACATCGAGGAGCTCAACAAGAGCGACCTGGAGCTGCCCGGCAGCTGAGCGCTCGTGGTGCGCTGGGGCGGGCTGAGCCTGGTGGGCCCGGGGGCACAGCCTGGTGAGTGGGCGGGCTGAGCCTGGTGGGCCCGGGGGCAGCCTGGTGAAGCGGGCGGGCTCAGCCGTGTGGTGCGCCCCGCTTCTGGTACGCCCGGCAGGCTGAGCCCTGGGCGTCTGTTCACCGGTGTGGGTGATGGAGTTTTCCCCAACCGGCCGGTTGTCCACCAAGATCCACAAGCCCGGCTCCGACGCGTCACAGTCGGTGCCGGAGGTGGTGCCGGAAATGAACGCGACGGGGGCACTGGGGCGGTACGGCGAGGAGCTGGCGGTCCGCCGGCTGGGTGAGGCCGGGATGGCCATGCTCGCCCGCAACTGGCGGTGCGGGCGGGCGGGGGAGATCGACATCGTCGCCCGGGACGGCGACACGGTGGTCATCTGCGAGGTCAAGACCCGAAGAGGCGGCGGCTTCGAACATCCCATGGCGGCGGTGACGCCCGCCAAGGCCGAGCGGCTGCGGCGGCTGGCCGCGTGCTGGCTGGAGCGGCACGGCGGGCCGCCGGCGGGCGGGGTGCGCATCGATCTGGTCGGTGTGCTGCTGCCCCGCCGCGGCGCGCCGCTGGTCGAGCACGTGCGGGGGGTGGCCTGATGGGGTTCGCACGGACGTGTTCGGTGGCCCTGGTGGGCGTCGAGGGCGTGGTCGTGGAGGTCCAGGCGGATCTTGAACCGGGCGTCGCGGCGTTCACGCTGGTCGGGCTGCCGGACAAGAGCCTGACGGAGAGCCGGGACCGGGTCCGGGCGGCCATCGTCAACTCGGACGCGGAGTGGCCGCAGAAGAAGCTGACGGTCGGGCTCAGCCCGGCCTCCGTACCGAAAGGCGGGTCGGGATTCGATCTCGCCGTCGCCGCGGCGGTCCTGGGCGCGGCCGAGCGTGTCGACCCCAGAACCATCGCCGACCTCGTCCTCATCGGTGAGCTCGGGCTGGACGGGCGGGTCAGACCCGTGCGGGGTGTGCTGCCCGCGGTCCTCGCCGCCGCGGAGGCCGGATACCGGCAGGTCGTCGTCCCGGAGCAGACCGCGGGGGAGGCCGCGCTGGTACCGGGCGTGTCCGTCCTCGGCGTCCGGACGCTGCGGCAGCTGATCGCCGTGCTGGCGGACGAGCCGGTGCCGGAGGAGGAGCCCGACGAGGCGGGGCGGCCCGACGCGATGCTGGCCGGGCTGCTGGTCCCGGGCGCCGGCGTGGGCACCGGGCTCAGCCCCGACCCGGCCGACGGTCCCGATCTGGCGGACGTCGCCGGTCAGCGGGTGGCGCGCGTCGCCCTGGAGGTCGCCGCGGCCGGTGGACACCACCTGTTGCTGTCCGGCCCACCGGGCGCGGGCAAGACCATGCTGGCCGAGCGGTTGCCCAGCGTCCTGCCGCCGCTGACCCGCCAGGAGGCCCTTGAGGTCACCGCGGTCCACTCCGTGGCGGGCCTCCTGCCGCCGGGCGAACCGCTCGTGCACCGGCCGCCCTACTGCGCACCCCACCACTCCGCGACCATGCAGTCCCTGGTCGGGAGCGGCAACGGGCTGCCGAGACCCGGCGCCGTCTCGCTCGCTCATCGAGGGGTGCTCTTTTTGGACGAGGCGCCCGAATTCTCGGGCAAGGCGCTGGACGCGCTGCGGCAGCCCCTGGAGTCGGGCCATGTGGTCGTGGCGCGCAGCGCGGGAGTGGTGCGGCTCCCGGCGCGGTTCTTGATGGTGCTGGCGGCCAACCCGTGCCCGTGCGGGCGGCACACCCTTCACGGGGCGGGCTGCGAATGCCCCGCGTCGGTGATCCGCCGCTACCAGGCCCGGCTGTCGGGACCGCTGCTCGACCGGGTCGACCTGCGCGTCGAGGTGGAACCGGTCACCCGCGCGGACCTGCTGGCCCAGGGCGGGCGCGGCGAGTCGACGGAGACGGTCGCCGCGCGGGTGCTGGAGGCCCGGGCGCGCGCCTCCACCCGCCTGGACGGCACACCCTGGAACGTCAACTGCGAGGTGCCCGGCCATGAGCTCCGCACCCGCTGGCACGTCGCCCCCGGCGCCCTCGCCCCCGCCGAGCGGGACATCGAGCGGGGCCTGCTCACCGCGCGCGGACTGGACCGTGTCCTCCGGGTCGCCTGGACGATCGCCGACCTCGTGGGCCGCGACCGGCCCGGCCCGGACGACGTCAACCTGGCGCTGGAGCTCCGCACCGGAATCGCCCGGGGCGTGCCCATGCCGGTCGGGGACCCGCGGTGAGCCGGCACGGCGGACCCCGCGGACGGGGCGGGGTGGCGCGGGGTGGCCCGGACCGGTGGGGCGTGATGGGCGGGGGATCGGTGAGGGCTGCACGGGCGGCACGGACGGGATGCGAACCACGGCCGGGGAGGGGGAGCGGCATGGCTGAGAGGGTGACCGAGCGGGAGCGATGGGCGCGGGCGGGGTTGACGCGGGTCGTCGAACCGGGTGATGAACACGGTGGGCGGTGGCTGCGCGAGCTGGGGGCCGTGGAGCTGTTCCGGCGGCTGACGTCCGTCCCGTACGAGGCGGACACGCTCACCGGGGTGAGTGAGCAGCGGATCCAGGGCTTCCGGATGCGGGCGGCGCGCGCCGAGCCGGAGCGGGACCTGGCTGCGGTGGAGGCATGCGGGGGGCGGTTCGTGGTGCCGGGCGACCCGGAGTGGCCGAGCCAGCTCGACGATCTCGGGGACGCCCGGCCCGTCGGCCTCTGGGTGCGCGGCCGGCCCGACCTCCGCCGCTGGGCGCTGCGCTCCGTCGCCGTCGTCGGGGCACGCGCCTGCACCCCGTACGGGGCACACATGGCGGCGACGCTCGCCTCGGGGCTCGCCGAGCGTGGCTGGGTCGTCGTCTCCGGCGCGGCGTTCGGCGTCGACGGGGCCGCGCACCGTGGCACGCTGGCCGCCGGCGGGGCGACCGTCGCCGTGCTGGCCTGCGGGGTCGACACGGCCTATCCGCGCGGGCACACCGAGTTGATCGGTCGTATCGCCGAACAGGGCCTGGTCATCGGCGAGTTGCCACCGGGCGCCCATCCGACCCCGAGCCGGTTCATCCTGCGCAACCGCGTGATCGCCGCGCTCACCCGGGGCACGGTCGTCGTCGAGGCCGAGTACCGCAGTGGCTCCCTGGTGACCGCCCGTGCCGCACAGCAGCTCGGCCGGTTCACCATGGGCGTCCCCGGCCCGGCCACCAGCGGCCTCTCCGCGGGCGTGCACGAGCTGCTGCGCGGCGAGGCCGAACTGGTCACCGACGCCGCGGAGGTCGCGGAGCTGGTCGGTGACATCGGAGACCTGGCCCCGCCCCGGCGCGGGCCGGTCCTGCCCAGGGACCTCCTCGACCCGGTCAGCGCACGCGTGCTGGAAGCGCTGCCCGCGCGCGGGAGAGCCGCGACCGGTACCGACATCGCGCGAGACGCCGGCACGACTGTTGACGAGGCGCTCGGCAGGCTGTACGAACTCCACTCCCTCGGTTTCGTCGAACGCCGAGGCGACGGTTGGCAGTTGACGGCCGGGGCCGTACGTCGCCCGAACGCCCGGCGAGGCGGTGCTTGACCTGCAGCATTCGGGTGAAAAGGTGAGGGCGATGACCTTCGCAGCTCTCCCGGCGACGCCAGAGGGGCCGGCGCGCGCGCAGTCGGCTCCATGGGCCCCATTCGAAGATGCGGCCGACGGCACGCCCCCACGGAGCCACGATCCAGTGGCCTTCGCTCACTGCGACTCCGCAGTCACGCTACGCTCACCAGAATTACCCCCTCCGCATCCCGTCACCATCCCCCGTCCCCCTCACACCCAGCAGAACGGCTCAAGGCGACGCATGCCCCAGCACACCTCCGGGTCCGACCGCGCGGCGGTGCCTCCCGCTGCCCGGAGCACCGTGCGCCCGCCCGCACCCTCGTCACTCGACGAGCTGTGGCGGTCGTACAAGGACACGGGCGACGAGCGGCTGCGGGAACAGCTGATCCTGCACTACTCGCCGCTGGTGAAGTACGTCGCGGGCCGGGTGAGCGTCGGTCTGCCGTCCAACGTGGAGCAGGCGGACTTCGTGTCGTCCGGGGTCTTCGGACTCATCGACGCGATCGAGAAGTTCGACATCGAGCGGTCGATCAAGTTCGAGACGTACGCCATCACCCGGATCCGCGGCGCGATGATCGACGAACTCCGGGCGCTGGACTGGATCCCGCGCTCCGTGCGGCAGAAGGCACGGGCCGTGGAGCGCGCGTACGCCACCCTGGAGGCCCAGCTGCGGCGCACCCCCTCGGAGGGCGAGGTCGCCGCGGAAATGGGCATTGCCCTGGAGGAACTGCACGCGGTTTTCAGCCAGTTGTCCCTGGCGAACGTCGTCGCCCTGGAGGAGCTGCTGCATGTCGGCGGCGAGGGCGGCGACCGGCTCAGCCTCATGGACACCCTGGAGGACACCGCCGCGGACGACCCCGTCGAGGTGGCCGAGGGCCGCGAGCTGCGGCGGTTGCTCGCCCGTGCCATCAACACCCTGCCCGAGCGCGAGAAGACGGTCGTCACGCTGTACTACTACGAGGGCCTGACCCTGGCCGAAATCGGTAACGTGCTGGGCGTCACCGAGAGCCGGGTCAGCCAGATCCACACCAAGTCGGTACTCCAGCTGAGGGCGAAGCTGGCCGATGTAGGACGGTGACGCCGAACGGGCGGTCGTACAGTGGAGCCGTGCCCAGGATTCGAGCGGCCTCCGTGGCCGAGCACCGGACCATGCAGCGCGGCGCCCTGCTGGACGCCGCGCGTTCCCTGCTGTCCGAAGGGGGGACGGAGGCGCTGACCTTCCCCGCCCTCGCCGAGCGCACCGGCCTGGCCCGGTCCTCCGTCTACGAGTACTTCCGCTCCCGCGCCGCCGTCGTCGAAGAGCTGTGCGCGGTCGACTTCCCCGTATGGGCGGCGGAGGTCGAGGCGGCGATGCAGCGGGCAGAGACGCCCGAGGGCAAGGTCGAGGCGTACGTCCGCACCCAGCTGGATCTCGTCGGCGACCGGCGCCACCGGGCGGTCGTCGCCATCTCCGCGAGCGAACTGGACGACGGGGCGCGCGAGAAGATCCGCGCCGCGCACGGCGGACTCGTCGCCATCATCGTCGAGGCGCTGGCGGAGCTGGGCCAGGAGCAGCCGCGGCTGGCCGCGATGCTGCTTCAGGGCGTGGTCGACGCGGCGGTCCGCCGTATCGAGCTCGGCGCGGCCGAGGACCCGTCCTCCATCGCCGACACGGCCGTCTCGATGGCGCTCGGCGGCGTGCGGGGCGCGTAGCCCTCACCTCTCGGTCGGGCCCCCGGTGCGGGGCCTGGCGCTTTCGGCGTCCCTGCGGTGCGGCGCCTGCTGGTGGGTGGGGGATGTGGCCCCTCCGGGCTCACCTCCTCGAGGCCGGCGGCCTTGGGCTCCGGCAGGGGAGCCCGCCCGTTGCCGCCATCCTCTGCGGGGGCGACCCTGCACGGCCACACCCCGGTCGTACGCCGACTGCGGGCCGGATTTCCCCGGGCTGTGGCTCGCGGTGCGGAGTCTGCGGGCGTGGGGCCGCTGTGCCGTGTACGGCGAGGAGGGGCCGTGCAGGGTCGCCCCCGCTGGGGGTCCCCCCACGCCTCCAGGGCGTAGGGGGACG
>NZ_JBEPEL010000106.1:0-21021 GCF_040300825.1 Streptomyces sp. NPDC000229 | reverse complement strand
GTACTGGTCGCGGATCCTCACCTTGCTGGAGGGCGACGTCCGCTACCGCGCCGGCCGCCTGGTCGAAGGCGGCGCACAGCACCTGTTCGCGGGCTCCCGGCGCGGCCGAGCCGGGGCGCAGCCCGGTCAGGAACCGGGTCGGGCGGCGCGAGGCGCGGCCCCCCGGGGAGCGGGCCAGGGCCCAGGACAGCGAGAGGTGGAGCCGGGCCCGGGTGACGCCCACGTACAGCAGGCGGCGCTCCTCCTCGACCTGCTCGTCGGTCTTGGCATAGGTGATCGGCATCATGCCCTCGGTGAGGCCGACCAGGAACACCGCGTCCCACTCCAGGCCCTTCGCCGAGTGCAGCGAGGCGAGGGTCACGCCCTGGACGGTGGGGGCGTGCTGCGCGGCGGCCCGCTCGTCGAGCTCCGCGACCAGGTCACCGAGGGTCGCCCCGGGCTGCGCGCGAGCGAAGTCCTCGGCGAGCCGGACCAGCGCGGCGAGGGATTCCCAGCGGTCGCGGACCGCCCCGGAGCCGGCCGGTGGCTCGGTGGTCCAGCCCTTGGTGGACAGCACGGCCCGCACCTGCGAGGGCAGATCCTCGGCGTCGTCCAGCAGGGGGTCGTTGCCCCCGGCCCGGGCCGCGCCGCGCAGGGCGACGCCCGCCTCGCGCACCTCGGCGCGTTCGAAGAAGCGCTCGGCGCCGCGCAGCTGGTAGGGCACGCCCGCGTCGGCGAGGGCCTGCTCGTAGATCTCCGACTGGGCGTTGATCCGGTAGAGCACGGCGATCTCGCCGGCCGGGACGCCCGCGGCGATCAGGTCGCGGATGCGGCGGGCGGTGCCTTCGGCCTCGGCGGGCTCGTCGGCGTACTCGGTGTGGACGGGCTCGGGGCCCGGGTCCCGCTGGGAGATCAGCTCCAGGCGGTGTTCGGCGGCCCGGCCGCGGGCCTGGGCGAGCAGCCCGTTGGCCAGGTGGACGATCTGGGGGGTCGAGCGGTAGTCGCGGACCAGCTTGACCACGGTGGCGTTCGGGTGCCGGGTGCGGAAGTTCAGCAGGTGGTCGGGGGTGGCGCCGGTGAAGGAGTAGATCGTCTGGCTGGCGTCGCCCACGACGCACAGGCTGTCGCGGTCGCCGAGCCACAGGTCGAGGAGGCGCTGCTGGAGCGGTGAGACGTCCTGGTACTCGTCCACCACGAAGTGGTGGTACTGGCGGCGGATCTGGTCGGCGATGTCGTGCCGATCCTGGAGGATGCCTACGGTCAGCAGCAGGACGTCCTCGAAATCGATGACGCCGCGGTCCCGCTTGAGCTGCTCGTACATGGCATAGATCTGGCCAATTTCGGCGGGGTCGCGCGGGGCGTCGCGATGGGCCTTGGCGACCGCGGCCGGGTAGTCGGCGGGGACGGTCTGGGTGACCTTGGCCCACTCGATCTCGCTCGTGACGTCCCGCAACTCATTGCGGTCGAGCCGGACACGGCAACGGGCCCCCGCCTCGGCGACGAGCTGGACCTTGCGCTCCAGCAGCCGGGGCAGATCGCCACCGACCGCTTTCGGCCAGAAGTACTGGAGCTGGCGGAGGGCGGCCGAGTGGAACGTGCGCGCCTGGACGCCGCCCGCGCCGAGCTGCCTCAGCCGGCCGCGCATCTCACCGGCGGCGCGGTTGGTGAAGGTGACGGCCAGCACACTGCTGGGCTGGAGTATCCCCGCCCGGACGCCGTACGCGATGCGGTGGGTGATCGCGCGTGTCTTGCCCGTGCCGGCACCCGCCAGCACGCACACCGGACCGTGCAGGGCGGTCGCCACCTCGCGCTGCTCGGGGTCCAGCCCGTCGAGCACCGCGTCGGCGTCCTGGGGCGGGGCCATGAACTGGCTCGGGCCCGGGACCTGCGGGAAGAGAGTGGAGTGCGTTGCTGCTGTCACCCTGCCATGCTGCCAGGTCGCCCGAGGCGGACGGGACGGTTGTCCACAGCGCCGGCCCCGCAGTCGTACTAATACGGGAATGGTGGCGCGGAGCCGTACGTTCTGCAGGTGCGACAGCACACCGCCCAGCGAAACTCCGAGGAGCGCAAGACGATGCAGGGATCCGTCACGATGTACAGCACCACCTGGTGCGGCTACTGCCGGCGGCTGAAGAGCCAGCTGGACCGCGAAGGCATCGCGTACACCGAGATCAACATCGAGCAGGACCCCGAGTCGGCCGCGTTCGTGGAGAAGGCCAACGGGGGCAACCAGACCGTCCCGACGGTACGGGTGGTGCCCTCCGGCGGCGCTGGGGAGGTCGTCATGACGAACCCGAGCCTGGCCCAGGTCAAGCAGGCCCTGGCCGTCTGAGCGCGGCCACTGATGCGGGGCTCCCCGCGAGGCGAGGGCCGCGACCGCGAACCGGCCCCGGCCCCGGCCGCTGACCGGGACGGGGCCGGGCCGCTGACCGGGACGGGGCCGGTACGGGGCCGGGCTCAGGGGGTGGCGTCGGTCGTTTGGTGCTCGATACGCGCGGAGAGCGCCCGCAGGCGGCGCTCCGTCCACGCGATGGGCCGGCGGTCCTCCCCCGCGGCCACGTGCCACATCGCCAGCACCTGGCGGCCGACCTCGAGGGCGGCCAGGGGGTTGGCCACCTCTTTCCAGCTCGCATAGGCGTTCCGGGCCGCCTTCTGGACGCTTTCCTGCGGCGCCCCGGCCGTCGCCATCCGGCGGGCCGTGTGCGCGTACAGCAGGGCGGCCCTGCGGTGATCCCGGCCGAGCAGCGCGAAGTACGCCTCCGTGAGCTGCGCGTTCAGCGTGAGCGGATGCTCGGGGCCGTGCCTTTGAGTGAGCACACCGACGAGCTCCGCGACCAGGGCCGCGGCGGACCTCAGGTCGCCCTGCAGTTCGGCTGCCCGGATCCTGTCCCACAGCGGGGAGTACTCGGCGGGCAGTGGGGCCTCCCAGTCGACCGACGGCCGGGCGGAGGACCGGGCGCCGGCCGCGGTCCCCGCTTCGGGCGCCGGGGCCTCCCCTTCCGGCTGCGGCTGCGGGTGCGGCTCGGCCAGCGGAGTGACCGCGCCGTCCACATCCACGATCAGAGCCCACACGGACCCGTCCGGTTCCTTGGCGACGACCCGGACGGGCCGCCCGAGGAACGCGGCCTTGATCCGTACCTCGGCCAGTCCGGCCACCCGGGGATCACCGTCCGTGGGCAGGACCTCACCGTTCACGCTGACGCTTCCGTCCGCACTCAGCAGAATGGTGACGACCGGTGTCAGCGGCACGGCCGAAGGGTCGGCGATGACAGGCACGGGTATCAGTTCCTCCCCAGGTGACGCGCCGACTCACGGTACCGGAGCCTAAGGTCTGGTGACCCGCGCACGCTCATCCCCCCTTGGGGAAGTAGGGCGGTGACCAGCCGAGGTAGGTGGCCCCCCACTTCGTCTCGGGGTCCGTGGCCGGCACCACGTCGATGTATCCGGCGCGCCTGATGTCGTTGCTCGCGATCTTCCCGTCTCCCACATAGACGGCCACATGGCCCGCCCGGCTGCCGGTGTCCCAGTACATGAGGGCTCCGGGCGGAGGGTTGCGGTCGCCGTCGTGGCGCATCGAGGTCGGCATGACCTTCTGATAGTGGTCGATCGCGTACGGGGTGCCGGAGAAGCTCCAGCCGTACGCGCGTGCCGTGAAGGCCAGGCACATCCGGAACCAGTCCGGTCCTCCCTGGGCCTCCTTCTTCGCCCACGCGATGGCGTCCGCGGTGGAGCGCGGGTTCTTCACCTGCGCCGGCCAGTCGGCGGCTCCGTCATGGAACGGCTCGCCCGGCTTGCCCGGCTCCCCGCCGTCGGTGCACGCCGTACCGCCGTCGATCGGCTGGGCCGGTCCCCCGGTGTCGCCCGTCCGCTCCAGGTCGATACCGGCCTGCCTGGCGATGGTGCGGGCCTGGCCCTCGCGCGGGGCGTACAGATCGGGGAAGGCGGAGACCTGAACGGCCTGGGCCACCACCCCGAGCGGCTTGAGCTGCCAGTCCTTGATGTCCACGAGACCGGGGGGATGACCGGCTCCTCGTCCGCCGAAGAAGGCGTTGGCGGAGTACTCGGGGTTCATGATCTGTGCCACGGTCCCCCAGCCGGCCGCCGGCCGCTGCTGGAAGAGGCCGACCGAGTCGCGGTCCCCGTAGTCGATGTTCCGCAGCCCCGACTCCTGAAGCGCCGTCATCAGGGCTATCAGCGTGGCACGGCCGGGGAGCTTCCGCTTCACGGCAACACCGTCGATGATCTTGGCGTTGGTGATCTGGTCCTGGCTCGGCGGCAGTCCGGTGTCCCCGATTCCGCCCACGTCCGCGTTGCCGGGACAGGTGCTGCCCGAGTCGGCCGACGACTCCCCGCCTCCGGAAACGAAGCCCAGGAGGACAAGGAAGACCAGGAACACCGCGGCACCGAAGGCACCGACCTTCAGGCCCAACGCCCGGCCGGCCAGCCCGGCCGCCGCGTTGAGTACGGCTTGGCCCTTCACCGCTGTGCCAGATCCAGGATCCGGGCGACGAGCCAGCCCTGCTTGGTGTAGACGAGTTCGAGGTGCAGTGTGCGGACCTCGGTCTCCGTCTCCCACTCCTTCACGGTGATCGATGCGCGCACCTCGCGGAAGGCGCGCACCTTCGGGATGTCGACCGGCAGTTCGTCACCCGCCTCGGCGACCTCGACCTTGCCGACCGTGGCGACTCCGCCTCGGATGACGAGGCGCTGGTAGTCGGGGTCGGGATGGGCGACGAGGTTTTCCCGGAGACTTTTCGTCATCCACGGCTCCGCCCGCTCCACGGACGCCTGAGGTCCCTGATCCTTGACGGGGTCGCGGGTCAGGTACGCCTTGATGAACGCGGCGCTGACCCCGTCCGGCTCCGACAGGTCGACGGCCGGCCCCGAGGGTGAGGCCGAAGCCGCCGGTTGTCCGGCGGCCCCGGAGGACGAGCCCGCCCCGGCGTTGGCCGTCGGGCTCGCCTGCACATGGTCCGCCGGTTTCGCGTCGTCCTGGGAGTACTTGGGGAACAGCCAGGAAGCGACCCCGCCTATCACCAGGAGCGCCACGAGCAGCACGATGATCCCACCGGGGGAGGCGGGTTCCCGCTCCCTCAGGCCGCGTACGTAGGCCTTGCGGCTCTCACGGTCCGCCTCACGCCATTCCTTCTTCGCTCTGCGGCGCGCCTTGCGGCCGGATCCCTCCGGGACGAGATCGTCCGGGTAGTCGTACTGGGTCCTGAGGAGTTCCCTCCAGTCCTCCGGGCTGGACGGCCGTTCCGGACGCTTCTTTTCCACCGAGGTTCCTTCCCCGTCTCGTGATGTGGCTGTGGGCGGGACGGCGACCGGGGTGGGCAGGCGTCAACTCCTGCCCACCCCGGGTCGCTCGGCGAGGCGCCTACCGGTCCCCGGTCGTGCGCCGTTCACCGGTCGGCTGCTGCATCAGGGCTCTGCTCCCCCGCTGCACCGGCATGGAGCGGGGGGTGGACGACGGTGCCGGACGGCGGCCGGGCTGCATCCTGCGGAAGTTGAAGTCCGAGGTGCTCGTGGGCCGGCGGCGCTGCTTCGGGATCTGGCCGCTCTGACTGCCGCGGCGCTCCGCACGGTCGAGGCGTGCGCGCTGCCGGTCCTGCATCGCGTCGAGCGAGGAACTCTGGCGCTGTGGCGGCGCCGTCCGTCCGCGCCGGTGCCCGGCACGCGCGCCCCCGGCCTTGTCCCCTTCGGGGCTGCCGTACTTCCCGCGGGTCCCCTGCGTCCCCGCGGCGACGACGGCCTGCGTGCCGTCGCGCCCCGCCGGCCGGCCGGTCCCCTTCCCGAGGTCCTGACCAGGTCCCTTGCCGAGGTCCTGGCCGGGCCCCTTCCCGAGGCCCTGAGCAGTCCCCTTCGCGAGGTCCGGTCCGGGCCCCTTGGCCAGGTCCTGACCGGTACCCCGGCCCGTCGGCTGCTCGCCCGGAGGGGCGGGCGGAGCAATGGTGCGGAATCGGCCACCACGGGTGGCGGCGCCGGCCACCGCGCCGCCTTCCGCGGCGCTTTCCCCGCTGCCGCCGCTCTGCCTGCTCATTCTCTTTCCGACGAAGTCGCCGGCCTTCCGGCCGGCCATGAACGGCGCCTTGGCGCCGAGAGCCGCCGCCTTGCCCGCGAGCGCACCGGCCTTGGCGGTGGCGAGGCCGGCGATGCCCGCCTCGCCACTCAGCCCGCTCATCGACCCCATGATGGTCTCCACGAGCCTGCGGAGCTTGAACGCCACGATGGCCGCGGTGATCGACAGACCGGAGGACAGGAGCCAGCCCAGTTGTCCGGCGGTCTGGGTGCACACCACCGTGATGATCAGTACGCAGGAGAGGACGAGCGTGGCGATGCAGGACTGAAGCACCATGCCGAGCAGGGCGTCGAACCACTTGACACCCCACTGCCGGGGCCGGCCCGGGATGACCCAGAGGCAGGCGAAGACGGCCCCGGCCACCAGCAGCATCAGCGCGCCCAGCAGTGACGCGATGGAGGCGAAGGCCAGCATCAGCGCCAGGACCGCGTAGATCACCACGGCCACGACACCCAGGAGCAGCACCATCATCCGGCCGGACGGGTTCATGCCCTGCCGCCAGTCGACGGAGGCGTCGCCGACGTAGGTGCCCGAGCCCTGGTCCGGGTCCCCGTGGACGTTGTGGTGGAGCCATTGCCCCCGGTTGCCGTCGTCCTTCTTGGCCTCGTTCAGCAGTCCCTCGCCGGCCTTCTCGCAGACTTCGAGGCTGCCGAACTCCGCCACGCACCAGGGGGTCGCGACGTAGGTCCGCCATACGGCGTCACCGGCCTTGCGCATCACGTTGTTCTTGGCATCGCCCTTGAACTCCGGTTCGTGCGAGAGCTTGATGGGAGTGTCGCCGGGCTGGCCGATCCCGGCGTTGGCGACGGTGAACGAGACGTCCGAGCCGACGTTGCGGACGGAGTTGATGCCGTCGACCCAGACGGCCGGACTGGAGAGCAGGGAGAGCGAGAAGATCGCGGCGGCGGCCAGCCAGCCGATCTGCGACATCTGTGAGCCCTGCGCCTTGCGGTGGTTCCCGTAGGCGACGAGAGCGCCGATGACCAGACAGGCCGGCAACACCGTGGGGACCAGGGTTCCCGCGGCGCCGGAGATGGCGTTGACGATGGGCCCGGTCAGCTCGTCGATCGAGGCGCCCTTGATCGCCCACTGTGTGATCACCACGCAGGCGCGGCCGACCAGCACGATGATGCCCATCAGCACCTGGTTGATGAGGTGCTGGGCGTAACGGGCGTTGTTCTTCCACTCGGTGACGCCGGTGTCGAGGTCCTCGTCGAGGGTCCAGACGCCGAGGTCCGTGGAGTACGTCTCGTAGAGCGTCCCGGACCCGGCCGGAGGAGCGGTGACCTCGGGGATCAGCCCGCCCGCCCCGATCGGCGGGATGGGGTCGGCCGCGTAGGCGACGTTGGCGAGCACCATGACGGTCGTGAGCGCCCCCATGGCGGGGACGGCGAGCGTACGCAGTCTCATGGGCGCCGCCCGCCTCGAAGGGTGTCCTCGGTCCCGCTCACGCCAGGGCCTCCTGCATCGTGCCCGGACCGGTGCCGGTGGCCGCATCGGCCGCCGCCTCCGAACCGAAGCGACTGATCTTCGGGGTGGTGCTGAGCAGCCGGAGCAGGTCGCCGCTCGGGATGTCGAACTGCGTGGTGGCGCACGAGAACCTGCGGTCACGGGTGATGCAGTGACCGTGCCGGATCTCGCCGTCCGGCTGAAGGCCGATGGCCTGGACGAGGCGGCGGGTGTGCTCGTCGTCGGGCAGACCGAGCAGCGCGGCGAGCGCGCTCTGCTGCTGAGGTGTCGTCAGCTGGAAGCCGAAGACCGTGGTCAGCTGCTCGACGAGGCCGGTGAGGCCCGCCAGGCTCTCCGGGTCCTGGGTGTCCACGACCAGCGCGGTCGACAGTGCGCGGCCGACCCGGGCGATGTACTGGAGGAACGCGCTGCCCTCCCGGGTCGCGGTCAGCACGTGCACCTCGGGGACGGCCACGACCTTGCGCAGTCCGCGGAGGTCCTTGCGGCCCGCCGTGGTGACGGCGTAGGCGATCATCGAGTGCATCAGGGCGACCGACAGGCGCTGGGTGACGTTCCAGTCCTCGCGGTCGCTGTCGGCGTCCGGCAGTGACAGGCCCGGCATCTGGACCACCCACAGGCCCGGCCTGGGCACCAGCATCGGCTCGCCCGACGGCCGCCCCATGAAGGGTGCCCCGACACCGGTGAGGGAGAGTTCGTAGAGCGCCTCGCCGGTCTCCTGGGCGAGCGGGTCCTCGCTCGTCCGCAGGCGCTGGATCACCTTCCAGGTGGCCGGTTCGCCCTCGGCCACGACCTGGTTGACGGCCTTCTGGATGGGGGTCTCGGCACCACGGGCACGCAGGTGCGAGGGCAGGGCGATGCCCAGCTGGGCCGGCACCTCGACCTGTGCCCGCTCGTCCTCGCCCAGCATGCCGAAGAGGTCGGCGACGCCCGCGTAGTGCGTACCGGTCTGGACCAGGTGGGAGTTGAGCCCGTAGGACTGGGCCGCGGTGACGAGTCCGCCGATGTCGCCCTTGAAGTCGAGGGCGAGGACGAACGCCTCACGGAAGCCGGCGTCGAGCAGGCTCAGCATCATGCCGGTGGTCTTGCCCCGGCCGGAGCGGCCGATGAAGGCGGTGGTGGTCGCGTCGCCGCGCTCGCTGCCCGCCGTGAGGTCGTTGCGGACCACACCGGGAGTGGAGCCCGTCAGGTAGCCGATGATCGGCCCCTTGTCGTCACCGACCTGTGCGCCGCCCCAGAACCAGGAGCCGGCGAAGGCGTCCACCGTGCGGGTGTGGCCGAGGTCCGCGACGCGGACCAGGTCTCCGGGCTGTGACTCGATCCAGAGCTCCCGCTGTTCGTCGGTGCCGACGACGACCTCGATGCCGAGACCGCCGTAGTAGGAGACGACGGCGTCCACCTTGGCCCGCAGGTCCTCCAGGCCGACGTCACTGGAGACGACGAGCCTCGGGTGGTCCTCGATCAGGGTCACGTCGTCCCGCTTCATGTCGCGGGCGAGCTCGGCCATGACCTGCTCGGTTTCCTCGATCTCCCGGCCGGCCTCGCCCGCCGAGTGTTTGGCGGCCGACTGACGCTGCTCCTTGGCGAGCCGGCGGACTTCGTCGATGGTCTTGAGGGCGTCCCGTTTGTGCATCACCTCGAACCGGACGGAGACTTCGGGATTGACGGGTACGACGGGAATCTGCCCGAAGTCCTGGAACGTGTCGCCCTCGTTCTCCGGGATGTAGGTGATCTCCGAGACGGCACGCAGCCATTCACCGCTGCCCGGGCTCTCCATCTCCTCCGGGAATCCGGTCATGGCCAGCACGGAGACCCAGGCCGCCACCTCGCCGCGGCCGTCGACGACCTGGAGGTGGTCCGGGTAGGGCATGACCTTGCCCTGGGTGAGTTGGGCCAGTTTGGCACCGGAGATCGCTCCGTCGCCGTTGGCCGCGGGGAGCGGCGCGGCACGGTGCTGTTCGCGCGCGATCATCCAGGCGAGCATCTCCACCGTGGCGGGCCGGGCCCTCCACGGGGTGCTCTCCAGTTGTCGGCCGAGGCGCCGTGTCAGGGCGTCCAGACGGGCGAGTTCCTTGTACGAGACGGCACGCGTGCCCAGTCCCAGGGCCTCCTGGAAGCCGGCCCGGCTCTTGGCCTTGGTCTGGTTGTTCCGCTCGGCGATCCGCACGCCCAGGAGCAGGTGACGGGTGGGGAGCTGCAGCATGTCGAGCCGGTCGACGCGCAGTTGTGTCCACTCCCGGTAGTGGCCGGCGGAGAACAGCTCCTCGGCCTCGTCGATGTAGTCGGCCGCGTTGAGCGGTGACCACAGGACCTTGAGGTGGCATTCGTAGCCGGCCAGGGTTCGGGCCAGGACCGAGGAGATGGTGTCCTGCTCCGCGTCGCGAGCCGGTTCGGCCATGAGATCGGTGTTGGATCCGGAGAGCACGAACCATGCCTCGGCGACGGTGTCGGTGATGACCAGACCGTCCGCGAGTGCCTCGTAACGAGGAGGCGGTAGTGCCCGCTCGGGTCCGAGGCCCATGAAGCGTCCGAGTGCCTTGGTGAGCTTCACGCCTTCGCCTTCCTGCTGGATGGGGACGTCTTCTTGTCGGTCAGGCCGGCCTTCTTGCGCGCATGCCAGACGCGGTCGGGGCCGTACATGCGCGCCCGGGCGTCCAGCCGCACGGGAGAGGCCGCCGGAGCCGGCTTGTTCTCGCCGCTGAGAAGGGGTTCCAGGCCGCCGAAGCCCGGGAGGTCGATCAGCTGCTCGATCCGGTCGCCCCAGCGGGCCCGTACCGGGATCCACTCCGAGCGCTCGGCGGCCCGGCGGCCGCCGTTGATCAGGGGCCGGTGCCCGCTCGTGACGTACCGCCAGGTGAGCGCCCAGCACGTCAGGTTGCGCCGCCGGTCCACCCTGCGGTTCCGCTGCGCCCCGAGTACGGCGATGATCAGGGGCGGGAGCATGTACAGCGAGAAGGTGTACTTGGACGGGGCGCCGAAGATCAGCACGAGGGCGCCGCACCACGTGGCGAACAGTGCCACGCCGAGTATCAGGGTCCGCCTCGGCACCCCTTCACCCAGGTCCAGGCCCATCAGTTCGTGCTGCCGCGTCTCCAGGTCGAAGTGGCGGGTGAACGTGTAGCCCTTGCGCATCAGGCTCCCGCGACCTTCTCCCAGATTCCCCGGAACAAGCCGATGGCGACGTTCGGCGCGTACACGATTCCGGCGATCACCACTGCGGCCATGAGGTGGCCGATCAGCTCACCCCATTCCCGCTTGGCGTAGTAGCCGATGCCGCGGACCGCGAGGATGACGATGAAGATGTTCCCTGCGATGAGCAGGACCCAGTCCTTGAGCTGCGTCCCATCCGTCAGTGGAGCCGCAATTTCCATCATGGACATGCCATGCGCCTTTCAGTGATTCTGTCTGTGATGGGCCTTCGTACACGTGATCCCGCCGGTCAGTACGCTCCGCCGTGGAGGCCCGAGACCTGCCAACGCCCCGCGTTCGCAGAGGCCACACGAGTGATGCTGACGCGATACGTCTGGGAAACGGTTCCGCCGGAGCTACTCCACGTCACCACCGCGGTCCCCGTCCGCTCGTCGCCCTTGGCGAGATCGACCGTCCAGTTGTTCACCGCCACCAGGGCATAGCCCTTGGGCAGTGCCGGAATCCGCACCCCTGGGGCGGCGACCGCGGACGGGTCCCCGGCGGCGTACTGCTTGAAGAACTGCTCTACGACACCCTTGGTACGCGTGGACATCTCGGCGTCGGCTTCCGGCGCCTCCCAGGGAGCCGGCGCGGCCGGCCTGACGAGCGCGACGACGCCGGGCGCGCCGGTCACGACGATCCGCTCGCCCACCCGAGCGACCGGAACGTCCAGTCCGATCCATTGTCCCGACGCCTTCGCCGTCGCAGCAGCGGCGCCCGACACCAGTGCCTCGACGCGCACTCTTGCCCGGCCGTCCTTGAGCACGGTCACCGTCCCCGGGTACAGCTCGTCCACGCGCTGGGTGCCCTTGCCGTCCCATCCGAGCCGGACGTCCACGCCGGGCGCCAGATCCAGGGCCAGGGCACTCTCCCGCTGGGCCACGGCATCCTCACTCCACGTCAGGTAGGCACGGGCGAAGCGCGCGGCGACCGCCTGGGCCTGGGCCTCGGCGTAGCGGGGCGCGGCCTGGACCACCGGCGCGGGCGCCGGCGGCGGCTTGTCGGGGAAGAACCACGAACGGACACCGGTGATCGCGGCAAGGGCGACGACCGTCCACAGCAGGCCGCGCCCGAACCGACGGGCGAACCTGGCACCGCTCGTCTCCTCCTGGACGTTCCACGGCACGCCGCCGGGAACACCGTCGGAGCCGGGCCGGCCGCCGGCCGTGCCCGTCGCACCGACCGCCGGGCGGCCCTCGCCGCTTGCCGGGCCGGCCGGTGCGTTCGCCGGCTCCAGCCGCCGGGCTGCCTCCACCCAGGGGTTGGCCTGCCCGGGCCCCGCTTGGCCGGGCCGCACTCCGCCGCCCTGCTCGGGAGGCGTCCGGCGCTCCGTCTGCTGCTGCCGTGGTTCCGGCAGGTTGAGAATGACGCGAATGGCCTTGGGCAATGCCCCCATGCCGACTTCCCCGTACCCCGTTGATCGCTTCAACAGCCGGATCCGACAGGCCGGCCGGCGGCCCCGTGTTGAGGGCGGCGCCGAGTCTAACCGCATCGTCCGACAGTCCTATGGTTTCCGTCCGTCCTCCGGCCTCTCAAGCACCCTCGAAATTGCGGCTGCTACGGTCGTGCAGCATCATGACGTCGCCCGGCAGGGCGAGTTCAGTACTTCGGGGGAGCGGTAATGAGCCGCGGACGTGATCTTGGACGCAAGCCGCAGAAGGCCGGTTCCAGCGGTGAGACGACCATCCTGAGAGCGGTCTGCCTGATCGCCGCGACGGCCGTCGCCTGGCACCTCGCGGTGTGGGCGACCGCGGACGGCCTGGCCGTGTCCGACGTCGCCTCCACCGTTGCGGCGCTCATCGTCCACGAACCGCTCGGCGCACTCGGTGACGGGGTGCGTCCGGCCTCGGCCGGCGTCACGCTCACCGTCTGGGCCGCCTTCCTGCTCGTACCCGCCGCCCTGGTGTGGTCGGTGGCTCGCCGAGTACGGCAGCGGTCGACGAGCCGCAGCGGCGAAGGACTGGCTTCGGCGAACGAGGCCCGTTACGCCCTCGGTGAGCAGCGGGCCCGCAAGTCGGCCGCACAGACCCGGGCGACGACGTTCACCCGCAGCGACGGCAGTTTCGACGCCCGGGCGGCAGCCAAGGCGGACCTCAGCGAGGTCGGCTGGTTCCTCGGCCGTCAACTCGGCACCGGGCAGCCGCTGGTGGCCACACCCGAGGACTCCGTCGCCGTCATCGCGCCCTCCGGAGCGGGCAAGTCCCGCACCGTCGTCATCCCGGCCTGCCTGGACGCACCCGGCCCCCTGGTCGTCACCTCGACCCGCGCCGACGTCCTGGACGTCATCGCGGAACCCCGCTCCCGCATGGGCCGGGTGTGGGTCTTCGACCCCCTCGACACCGTCGGGTGGCCCGAGCGTATGGTGTGGGACCCGGTCGCGGGCTGCCAGGACGGCGAGACGGCGACTTCAAGGGCGCTGTCGTTCTCCGTCGGCATGGGGGCCGACGACTCCTCGTCCACCAACGCCGGCTTCTTCCAGCAGACGGCGTCCTCCGCCCTGACCCGGCTGCTCCACGCCGCTGCACTCGAAGGCCGGACCATCGAGCACGTGATGCGCTGGGCGACCAACCTGGAGAACGCCGACGAGCCACGCACCATCCTCACCGACCACCCCGGCGCCGAGCCGGGCTGGGACGTCCTGTTGAGGTCCGTCTCGACCGGAGCGGACGAGACGGTCGCCTCCACGCGTCAGACCCTCGCGGCGCAGATCGAACCGCTCGCCCTTCGGAAGGTGCTGCGGTGCGTCACCCCTCAGGAAGGCGTTCCGGTCTTCGACCCGGACCGCTTCGTGGCCTCCCGCGACACCCTCGTGCTCATCAGCGACGCCAACGCCTCCACCAACGTCTCGCCGCTCACCACGATGCTGCTCGGCGAGGTCGTCGACGCCGCCAAGCGACGCGCCCCGAGACTCCCGTCGGGCCGGCTGGACCCGTTCCTGCGTCTGGTCCTGGACGAGGTCGCCAACGTCGCGCCGCTGCCGAAACTTCCCTCCCTGGCCTCCGACGCCCGCGGTTACGGCATCCACATCGTGTACGCCCTGCAGTCCCTCGCCCAGGCCATCCTGCGCTGGGGCGAGCAGGAGGCCGACACCCTCCTCGACAACGCCGCCGCCACTCTCGTCATGGGCGGGCTCAAGGACATCGAGGCTCTGCGCCGCTTCTCCGAACTGGTGGGTGAGACGGAGATGGCGGAGGTGTCGACGTCCCGCGAGTCCAACCGCCTCTTCGTCTCCACCACGTCCCAGGCGGAACGGGAGCGGCGGGTGCTCCGGCCGGAGGAGATCCGGCAACTGCCCGGCGGGCAGGCGCTGCTGCTGTTCCGGGGAGCGCCCGGTGTCATCGCCGAGCTCGTGCCCTGGGACGCGCGGCGCGACGGCAAGCAGCTGCGGGCCGCCGAGCATGCCACGCGGGCACGCCGTGTCGGACCGAGCCTGGACAAGAGGTGAGCATGGAGCAGACGCATCCGGCCGCCCCGGCCATGCAGACCCCCCAGGCCGGCCCGGCCGCCACGGCAGTGGAGCGCCTCGCCCAGGACGTCGCGGCCGTACGGCAGCACCGCGAGAAGCTGGAAGCGCTGGTGCGCGCCTTCGCCACGCGCGTGAAGAACGACCAGCGCGAGGTGGAGGAGGTACTGAGGGAGATCCTGGGCCGTCTCGACGCCCTGGAGCAGGGCCGCCCCTCCCGGAGCGGTCCCGGCGCCTCCACCGCCTCACCGCCCGGGACCGACCGGCCCGTGGGCAGCCCCTGGTCGTACCGCGCGACGGAGCGCGACTGGCGGGACCTGGCTGCCTGGGTCGACTGGCTCAGTGGCCATTACGCGCCCCAGCTCCACCTGCGCATCTGGCCCTGCTGGCCCGCGCACGGCGGCGTGACGGAGGAGCTCGCCGGGCTGCGCGGGGCGTGGCTCGCCGCGTCCGAGGCCGACGCGGCTTCGGGAGGAGCGGGGCAGGAGATGGCCTACTGGCACCAGATGTGGCTCTGGCCGACGCTCGAACGGATCCGGCAGAACTACATGTTCAAGGGCTGCGAGTCCGACCATTCACCCGACCGCCCGGGGCGCCTCACCGACCCGGCGGCTCTCGAGGCGCGTATCAACGCCTCGCGCACGAGGAGGAACGACGCATGAGCGAGCAGTACGAGTACTTCGTCGACACCGACCCCGGCTACACCGTGGAGCGGCCGAGCAGCCTCTGGCGGCGCAGCGGCGACTCCTGGGAGTACCTGTCCCTGCTGTCCTGGGAATGGCGCAGGGTTGGCCAGGACAACCCGGTGAGGATGCAGCCGCTGCCCGAGGCGCTGCACCCCGTGACGGCCGAGCGTGCCAAGGAGTTGGAGGCGGACCGTCAGGGGTGGGTGCGGTACTGGGCGGAGTACGAGGACGAGGCGGCCTGGCGGAACGGTGAGGCTCCGTTCTCGGTGGTACGGCGGCGGCGCAGCCCCGAGCGCATTTACGACGAGGCCTTCATGGTGGGCAACACGTGGGAGCCGACAGACAGGGTCTTCGAGTACTTCAGCGCACGGGCCGACGAGGTCACGTTTCTCGCCGAGGTCACCCCTGATGAGGCCGAGCGCCTGCTGCGGCAGGTCCGCGGCGTGAGCGGAGCGACTGATCTGTGATCGACGACACGGGGGCATGGCGCGGGGAAGGAACCGATTCCGGCTTCCGGCTCACGCCTGAACAGAACAAGGTGGTCACCGACCACTGGCAGCAGGCACGGCAGGTACAGGCCGAGCTGGACCGGAAGCTGCGGGCGGTGCAGTCGTCGGTCGCCGGCCGGGGCGGCCAACTCGAAGGGCTGGAGTACTCGCTCAAGGGCCTGGACTCGCTGCGGCGCAAGGTGGCGAGGCCGGCGATGCGCGGCGTCGCCGTCGAAAAGCCTTTGCGGAAGACCAACGACCTCCACCGCTACACCCTGACGTTCCCCGCCGAGGAGTACACCGCCGGCACGAAGCAGGTGTACGAGCAGCTGCGCGAGCAGGGGTACCGCCCGACGCCGGGCTCGGAGAAGAACACCTGGGAAGACCCGGTGTACAAGGGTCTCAATACGACCTGGGAACACTCCGAGAGGCCCGAGAAGTTCGAGCTCCAGTTCCATACGCCCGAGAGCTTCCGGGCGAAGATGGACAACCACGAGCTGTACGAGATATCCCGGGCCGGGTACTTCACCCAGAAGTTCGAGGACGACCCCGAGCTCGCGAAGGAGTACGAGCAGGCGGTCGACCTCCTCCAGAACGAGCGCTACCAGAACGTCGAGATTCCTCCTGGCGTCGAGGAGCTCGGGGAGCGCAAGGTCCGGGCCACGCTCAACCCCGCGGTCCGGCCCCAGGTCATCGAAGAAGTCCGGGCCTACGAGGCGGAAGTACGCGCCGGCCACTCGGCCAAGGCGGCCGGGGCCGAAGCCACCGAACCGGTGGAGACGGCCACCGAACCCGTGGTGGAGGCGGAGGTCAGCGAGGACCTGGCCGCCTTGCTGGAGGACGACGGCCCCGGTCTGCGCGACCGGATCACTCCCCCGGAGCTTCCGGCGCAGCGCACGCAGAACGCCGCTCCTTCCCTGACCGACTCGCCGCTGCCCGACCTCAGGCAGGGACCCAAGGGCCCCCGTCTGTGACGACGACACGATGAAAGGCTCCTCTTTGCGATCCCGACGATCATTGACCGCGCTGGCCACAGCCGTCCTCATAGGAGGCGCCCTCACCGCGTGCGGCGGGGACAACGGATCGGACGGCGGCGGCCGGGCCGGTTCCCAGGCGTCCCCGTCCGCCGCCACGTCGGTGCCGTCCGCCTCCGCGTCGCCGTCCGCCGCGCCGCGCAAGAGTTACGACCCGCCAGTGAGGTTCGACGCCCAGAAGGAGACCCGGCTGCCGGACGCTCTCAAGGTGTCACCTGAGGATGTCGGCCAGACCAGGTTCAGCCGGGCCTCGTTCGCCTTGCACAAGGGGATCGCCTACGCGTCCGACGGCAAGCAGGTGTCCGCCTACGACACCGCGAACGGCGAGGTCGTCTGGTCCGCCCCGCTCAGTGACCGTCCGGTGGCGGAGGTACCGGTGCCCGCGGTGGTGCAGCTTCCGGGCCGTACCGTCGTGATCGCCGCTGTGAGCACCGTGACGGGCGGCACCGGCACATCGAAGGCGTCGGCATCGTCGACGGCGGTCGTGGCCCTCGATGCCCGTTCCGGTGGCAAGCGGTGGAGCCAGGTGATCGACACCTCCGGCAAGCTCATCGGTGCGGACAGCGGTGCGGCCGTCTTCTCCGACGGAGGGGCCGTGTGGGCACTCGACCCCGCGACCGGGAAGAGGCTGTGGGACAAGCAGGACGCCGGTCTGACCGACCCCGTCTACAGCGGCGGAGCGGTCGTCGGCGTGGTCAAGAGCTCCGAGGAGTTCACCGCCGAGAACCACGCCGAGCCGTTCAAGGCGGAGTTCACCAAGCTGGTGGGTCTTTCGCCGAAAGACGGCGGCAAGCTGTGGGAGCAGTACACGAGGAGCAACACGCTCAAGGCGCGGTCGATCGGCACCGGTGTCGTCCAGGTCGAGGCGACGTACTCGTCCCTCTTCGGTGACTTCGGGGACGACTCCGTGGACGTCATCGACGTCAGAACGGGCAAGCCGCGCGTCCGCCTGCCCCTCGGCGGGTCCACCGGCACGGACGACTGGGTGTGCTCCTTCGACGAACGCAGCGTCGTCGTGTGCGGCATCGCGTACACCTACGAGCGCGTGGTCGCCCATGACGTGGCCTCCGGCAAGCAGTTGTGGTCGCTGCCCACGGCGGACCGCACGTCGCTCGAGGTCACGGCCACCTGGCATGGCGCCGTCTACGGCGAGGTGGAGGGCGGCGGGCCCGTGGTCCTGGACGCGCGGACCGGTGCGGACCGCGAAGTGGAGCCGGGGGTGGCCCCGGCCGTGCTCGATGGCACGGTCGGCTTGGTGAAGGGCAACATGGGCAGTCTGGAGGCGTACCCCGCCGTCGGCTGACCGGCCGGGGCGTACGTTCGGCCGACGGCTCGGCGGGGCACGCCGTACCGGCGCTACGCCGCGTTCCCGGGCTTCGGCAGCGGCTTGCCGTACCAGAGCTCGATCAGACGGGCCGCGATCGAGATTCCGTAGGGGGGAAGGACCTCGCCGGACTCGAACGCGGCCCGCAGCTCTTCCCGGGAGAACCAGCGGGCCTCCTCGATCTCGTCCCCGTCGACGTTGATCTCCGACGAGGTGGCCCGCGCCATGAAGCCCAGCATCAGGCTCGACGGGAACGGCCACGGCTGGCTGGCGACGTACTCCACCTCGCCGACCGTCACCCCGGCCTCCTCGAAGACCTCCCGGGCAACGGACTGCTCGATCGACTCGCCCGGCTCCACGAAGCCGGCCAGCGTTGAGAAACGGCCCTCCGGCCAGTGGACCTGCCGGCCCAGCAGCGCCCGGTCCTCCTCGTCCGTCACCAGCATGATCACCGCCGGGTCGGTACGCGGGTAGTGCTCGGCGCCGCACGCGGGGCAGCGGCGGATGTGGCCGGCGGCCGCTATCACCGTGCGCTCACCGCAGCGCGAGCAGAAGCGGTGCAGCCGCTGCCAGTTCTCCAGCGCCACCGCGTGGACCATCAGTCCGGCGTCGCGCGGGGACAGCAGCAGCCCGGCCTCGCGCAGACCGGCCGGCCGCGCGGACTGGTCCATGCGGCCGGGCAGGGAGTCCTTCTGCAACGCGAAGTAGCTGACACCTTCGGCGTCGGTGCCCAGGAAGTACCGGTGGGTCTCGGTGACCGGCGCCTCGAAGGCGGGGGTCATGACCAGTTCGGTACGGCCGTCGGGGGTGTCGTCGATCAGGACCTGCCCGCCGGACACGACGAAGACCCGGGTCGTCGGGTGGCTCCATGCCGCGGCCAGCCACGCCTCGTCGAGTCGGTGGTGCGCCGCGCGGTCGATGCCGCTCGGAGCGGTGAGGCCGATCGGCCGGTAGCCGGCCTCGTTACTGATGGTGCTCACTGATGCTTCCAACTCCCCCGGTGGATGGGTTCTCCTGGGTGTCTGTTCAGCTGCGTGTCCCGCGGCGGGGTGCGGCTCAGCGGAGTGCGGCCGACAGGTCGCCCCACAGGTGGGCGGCCGTCTCCACGCCCTTGAGCAGCAGGTCCAGCTCGACCTTCTCGTTCGGCGCGTGCCAGCCGTCGGACGGTACGGAGATGCCCAGGAACAGCACCGGCGCGGCCAGCACGTCCTGGAGGTCGGCGGCGGGGCCCGAGCCGCCCTCGCGCGTGAAGCGGATCTTCGCGCCGTCGAAGGCCCGGCTCATCGACCGTACGACCGACTGGAGAGCCGGGTGGTCGAGCGGGGTCAGGCAGGGGCGGGTCGGCGCCCGGAAGGTGATCTTGTGGCGGATGCCGGCGGGGACGCGGGCGGCGACCCAGGCGCGTACGGCCGTCTCGATCATGTACGGGTCCTGGCCCGAGACCAGGCGGAACGACAGCTTCAGCCGGGCGGACGAGGGAATGATCGTCTTGCCGCCGGGGCCCTGATAGCCGCCGCCGATGCCGTTGACCTCGGCGGTCGGGCGGGCCCACACCCGCTCCAGGGTGGAGTAGCCGGCCTCGCCGAGCGTCCCGTACGACTTGGCGGTCGTCAGCCAGGAGTCCTCGTCGAAGGGCAGTTCCGCGATCAGCTCGCGCTCGGCGTCGGTGAGCTCCGCGATGCCGTCGTAGAAGCCGGGGATCGTGACGTGCTCGTGTTCGTCGTGGAGCGCGGCGACGATTCGGGCGGCGACCGTGGCCGGGTTCGGCACGGCGCCGCCGAACGAACCGGAGTGGATGTCCTGGTCCGGGCCGTACAGCTCGATCTCGCAGTCCGCCAGGCCCCGCATGCCGGTGCACACGGTGGGCGTCGTCTCCGACCACATGCCCGTGTCCGAGACGACCACGGCGTCCGCGGCGAGACGGTCGCGGTGGCGCTCGACCAGCGCCCGGAAGTGCGGGGAGCCGGACTCCTCCTCACCCTCGACGAGCAGCTTGAGGTTGACGGCGGGGGCGGCGCGGCCGGTCAGCGCGAGATGTGCGCGCACACCCAGGGTGTGGAAGAACACCTGGCCCTTGTCGTCGGCGGCACCGCGCGCGTGGAGCCGGTTTCCGCGGATCACCGGATCGAAGGGGTCGGTGTCCCAGCCGTCCTCACGGGCGGCGGGCTGCACGTCGTGGTGGCCGTAGACCAGGACGGTGGGGGCGTTCTCCTCGCCGGAGGGCCACTCGGCGAAGACCGCCGGGGCTCCTTCGGTCTCCCACACCTCGGCGACCGGGAAGCCGGTCTCCTTCAGCTTCGCCACGAGCCACTCGGCACTGCGCCGTACATCCGCGGCGTGCGCGGGCTGGGCCGACACGGACGGAATGCGCAGCCACTCGACGAGGTCGTCGAGGAAGGCGGCGCGGTGCTGCTCTATGTACGTACGTACTGACTGGACGGCGCTGTCCGGGGTGTCGCTCATGCCCTTGAGCCTATCGGGCATCGGGGGTCGTCCCGTCGGCCGTCCCACGGAGCAGGATGCGCTCGATCCCGTCGCGTCCGGGGAGGTCGTCCGGGCGGACGACCTCGCCCGTGCGGACGTAGACGAAGGCGGCCGTGACCGCGTCGAGCGGCAGGTCGTGCTGCTCGGCCCAGGCGAGCCGGTAGACCGCGAGCTGGAGGGGGTCGGCGGTGCGGGAGCGGTTGGTCTTCCAGTCGACGATCTCGTACGTACCGCTTTCGCGGTCGTGGTAGACGGCGTCGATGCGGCCGCGGACGACCCGGCCGGCGAGGGCGAGCTGGAACGGCGCCTCGACGCGGTGGGGGGTGCGGTGGGCGTACGGGGTGTTCTCGAACGCCTCCTTGAGCGCGGCCAGGTCCCGCTCGTCGGCGATCTCCGGCTCATCGGCGTACACCTCCCCGCCGGGGAGCTCGTCCGGCCCCAGCATCGGCAGGGGCAGCTCCTCGAACCGGGCCTCCACCCACGCGTGGAACCGTGTCCCGCGCCGCGCGGCGGGCTGCGGCGGGCGCGGCATGGGGCGGGCCAGCTCCTGCGCGAAACCATCGGGGTCGGCGGCCAGGCGCAGCAGCTGGGAGGCGGACAGGGACGCCGGGAGGAGGACGTCCCGGGTGGTGGCACGGGCGCGGAGGAGCTCCCCGGTGAGGGCGTCCAGGTCGCGGTCCCAGGACGCGATGGTGCGGGCCTCCTCGGGCGTGAGGCGCTCCCCCGGGCGGGCGCCGCCGGGCTGCTCTTGCCGGGCGTCGGCGGGCGGCGAGGAGGGCGACGAGTTCACCTACTCGGACCTGATCGCGCGGCGCTACGACACCGACC
>NZ_JBEPEL010000105.1:0-21222 GCF_040300825.1 Streptomyces sp. NPDC000229 | reverse complement strand
AGCCCGACCGGGAGCTCTTCGAACTCGCGGCCTCCCGCTGCGGCTTGAGCCTCGTCGACGGGGGTTGGATGACCGGCGACAACCCGGCCGGGGACATCGGCGGCGGCCATCAGGCTGGCCTGCGCACCATCTGGCTGCGCGGCCGCCCTTGGCCCGACGGCCTCCCGCCTGCGGACCGCGCCGTCGAGGACGTCACCGACGCCATCACCATCCTGCTCAACGAGACCTCGGAGTAGCACCGTGGACCAACCGACCGTCGGCATCCTCCACCCCGGCAGCATGGGCGCCGCCGTCGCCGCCTGCGCCGCGACCAACGCAGCCGAGGTCCTGTGGTGCTCGCAGGGCCGCAGCCCCGCATCGGCGGCGCGCGCCGAGCAGGCCGGGTTGACCCCGGTGTCAACGCTTCGCGAGCTGCTGGACCGCAGCGGCATCGTCATCAGCCTCTGCCCGCCGGCCGCCGCCGAGGGCCTGGCCGGCGACGTCGCCGGGCACGCCTTCACCGGGGTGTACGTGGAAGCGAACGCCATCAGCCCCGAACGCACAGTACGGATTGCCGGGCTGCTCAAGTCAGCCGCGGCCGTCGTGGACGGCGCCGTGGTCGGCTCCCCACCCGTACGCGGCAAGACGCCGACGTTGTACCTGTCCGGGCCGACCGCTGCGACCACCACGGTGGAAACGGTCTTCGCGGGCACGGCGGTCCGTACGAAAGTGCTCGGCACGAAGGCCGGGCAGGCGTCCGCGCTCAAGCTCTCGTACACCGCGTACCAGAAAGCGTCCCGCGTGCTCGCGGCGCTCGCCACCGGGATGGCCCGCCAGTACGACGTCGACCAGGAGCTCCTCGAGGTCGCCGCCCGGCGCAGCACCTCGTACCTGGCCGAGCCCGCGTACATCCCCAAGGTGGCGACGCGCGCCTGGCGCTGGGGCCCGGAGCTCGAGGAAGCTGCCGACACGCTCGCCGCAGCCAGCCTCCCACCAGAGATGCTGCGCGCGGCCGCGTCCACGCTGGCACGGTGGCACGACGCCAAGGACGACAGCGAATTCAGTGTCGCTGACGCCCTGGAGCAGCTAGCCCAGCCGTAGCCCGCGCTCATGCCCGCGCCGCTCCCGTCCGCCGGACCAGCTGGTCGATGAGCCGCGCCGACTCCCCCGGCGAGGTCTCCGTCGTGTCCACGGTCAGGTCCCAGACCATGCCCGGGTGCGTGATCAGGTCCTCGCGGGTAGCGTCCCACGCCGCCAGGCGGGCCGTCGTGTCGGCGTCGCCCCGGCGCTCGGACCGCTGTGCGGTCACCTCACGCGGGCACCACAGCAGCACCACCGTCCAGTCGGCCGGGTAGCCGTCGAGCAGGGCACGGATGCCGTCGACTTGCCCCAGGTGCACCACCGGCACTCCGGCCGCGAACGCCGCGTCGAGGCCCGGTCGGTCGGTGACGTAGGTGTTGCCGTACCGGCTGTTCGCGTAGACGACGTCGCCCGCGGCTTCGAGCGCGGCCAGCTGCTCCGACGTGCCCATCCGGTAGCCAGCGGATTTGCCCGCGCCGACCTTGAGCCGTGCGAACTGCTTGTACCGCTGGTCGAGCTGGGCGAGTGCTGCGGTCATGGTGTCCTTGCCCACCGCTGGCGGACCGTACAGGACGACGCCCTTCAGCTGGCTCACGCGTACATCGCCCCCATCGCCTGCCGAGCCTGGTCCGCGAGCGACACCGCGGCCCCCATTCGGTTGTCGACGACCAGATGCGGTACCGCCGGGCGCAAGTCAAGGTCGATCGTGGTCATGTACTCGTCCCACCGCTGGAGCTTCCACGCGTCCCGGGCCGCAGAGCGGAAGCCGATGTACTCGCGCATCGACTCTTCGTCGCAGCGAACCCAAACCGGGAAGACGTCGACACCCATCGAGCCTGCACGGTTGGCCAAGCGCTGCATCCAAGCCGGGTCGGTCATCTCGGCGATAAACGGCGCGGTCAACACCGTGGAGATGCCGCACTTGATGTTGGCCATGGCCGACTGCATCAGGCAGTCGTACTCCACTGGCCGGACCTTCTCGCGGTAGAGCTCGGTGTGCCTGTCGTTCGCGTCGCCGCCCAGCGCGAGCAAGAGGCGCTCCACGAGCGGGCGGGTGAGCGGGTCCTTGTCGAGCAGCGGCCAGCCGGTGAGCTGAACGAAGAAGCGGGCGAGCTCGGTCTTCCCGCTGCCGGCGAACCCGCCGACCAAAATGAGTACGGGACGGTGGGGGTCGCCGCCCGTGTGTCGGCGCTTCCACGCGTCGATGATCCGCTGCTGCAATGCGACGTGGTCGGCCTCATCGGAGCCTGGCGCGATGCGGTGGACAGCCCGTTCAACGGCCAGAACGTGCGCGCCCGTGATGCGGTCGTCTAGCGGCGTCAGCTTGAAGGACGTCTCCTCACCGGGCAGGGCGTTCCGGAAACCAAGGTCCGGCTCGGTCGCCCGGTAAAGGAGGCAATAGGCGCGCCGGTAGTGCGGGCCGGGGTAGACCTCGCCTGTCTCGTGCTGCCAGAGGGTCTGAGGATGCGCGGCCGGGATGCCCTTGAGCTGCGCCTGCTCGGCGACTGCTCGGAGGCGCTCGCCGGCTTTCTCCAGGGTTAGGCCGTGGGCCTCTCGCTGCTCGCGCAGCTTGTCCGGCCGCCACCCCACGCGGTCCTTTCCCACCCTGGTCCCCTCCGTCGTCGTCATGGCCGCGAGCCTAGAGCTGCGTCCCGAAATCCCGTGTGTACACGGATGTTGAAAACCTGTGTACGGCAGCGTGCATAGGCTTCGACAAGCCGCTGTGATGTTCCGTTCTCGCCGGAACGAGTGTGATGGCCCCCACAAAGCGACGCGTTGAGGGGGGCACAGCACGGTGGAACGATCGAGCGCCACACCAGACTACTACCTTAAGCCGCTCGCGCTTAAGGTCTCGGGAGGAGGTTCTCGATCTGATGGGCGAGGCCGTGAGGGAGTGCCGTCAGGGAACCTTGACGGTGTATCGCATGCGGTACCGGTGAGCGGCCTTGGCCAGCAGGGACACTTCGATCGGGCGCTCGTTGCTCGAGTACACGACGCGGAACGTCATCATCACCGGCATGTCCTTCGGCAGCTCAAGCGCGATCACCTCTTCCTCGGTGGGAATCTCCGAGGAGACCTCGTCGACGAACGAGACGGGCGGGTAGCCGAGGCCAGCGAGCAGGGTTGGGGTCCCACCCTTGATCTTCCGGCGCTCCATCATGGCCGTCCCCTCCGCCAGCTCAAGCGGGTAGTACGACCGCGTCAGCTCCGTGGGCTCGTCGTCCAGGAACAAGATCTGCTTGCGAAGCAGGGCCCGGCCGTCGTCGTCGAGGCCGAGGGCCTGGCGAACCTCGTATGGCGGCGTGACGATCTCGACCTCCAGCAGCGTCACGGAGCCCCGCTGCGAGCGCTTCTCCGCCTCGCTGATCCAGCGGTACGGCTGGCCCTCGCCCGCAGGAGCCATGTAGACCTCGGGCGCAATGGATCGTTGGGTGCCGCCCTGCACGAAGACGCCTTTGCCTGGCTGGCCGACCAGGAGCTGCTCCTCCTTGAGCATCTGCAGCGCCTTCTGCACCGTGGTACCGGCGACGCCGTACTCCTCCATCAGGGCTGGCGTCGAAGGCAGCTGATCTCCAGGGCGCAGGTCCCCCCGCGTGATCTGCCGCCGCAGTCGTGCCGCGATCTTCTGGTGAGCCGACCTTGGGTCTGTGAACGGCCTCGCCATATCTCAGCTCGCCTCCTTCCTCTGTCGGTAACGGAGGTGCCGGGTCATCGTCATGACGCTCACCTCCATGGGCTCTCCGGTGGTGGACCTGGTGAAGCGCGTCAAGGTCAGGACGGGCGAACCCGGTCGCAGGCCCAGCGCCTCGCAGTGGCTGGGGGAGGCGATCTCAGCAGCGACATCCTCAAGCGGGCTGTCTTCCGGGGTGAACCCCATGGTCGCCAGAAGTGTGACGGCACCACCCCGGATCTTTCCGGCCTCGGCGAGCTGCGTGCCGCGCGCAATGCGCGCGGGGTAGTAGGAGTCGGCGAGTTCGACCGGCTCGCCATCAAGCAGGATCAGCCGGCGGCGGACTACCGCCTTCTCCTCCGGGCCCATCTCGAAGAAGTCTCGTACGGCGCTCGGAGGGTCGACCTCTTCCACTGCAAGCAACCGCTGGGTGCCGCGGTGCCCACGTGCAGCGGCCTCCGAACTCCAGGCATCGCGCTCCCCCTCCCGGCGTGGCGTGAGGTACGGCTGGGCGTCCCCGATCCATGCGTCATCGCTGCTCACACTCGTTCCTCTCAGCCGGCCGACCTGTGCCAGAACCCTAATGCTCTGCGACTTGAACCAGCGCGGTGCACCGTAAGCCTTGCCACCTTAAGACTCATGGCCTTACGGTCTCATACGGGCCGACCCGGAAGGGACAGGCCGCCGGGAGGCGCTCGTTCCGCCTGCCTTAGTGCATCTGAACGACGGTGTCCCGCCCTACGGCGGACCCCTACCGAAAGGAGCTCTACCCCGTGAAGATCACCCGCCGCCCCACCGCTGGCCTCGCCCACGAGGTCTTCGAGCCGAGACCATCGCGCTCCTGAACGCGATCGAGGTGGAGCTCCCGGACTTCGGCAACGTCGACCTGGACGTCGCGTTCGGCACGCCGCTGGAGATGTACGAGGCCGGCGCCCTGCCCCACGAGCAGTTGGACGGCCTGGACATCTACGCCGCGATCGAGGCGGTCGAGGCCCGCGAGAACCGACTGGCCGCCGCCCGCGACATCGCCGCCGACCCGGCCGTCACCGCGCTGGTCCGCGAGCGCCTGGTCGACGTCCTCGTCCCGTACGCCTCCGAGTTCAACCTCGCGAACACGACCGTGTCCGCTTCGCGCGGCATCGTGACCGCCGCCCCGCTCGCCGCCTGACCACCCGCCGCTCCGCCGAACCGAGAGGACCCGATCGCGATGCACACCCCGGATGCTTTCCGCGCCGCGCACGGCGACGTCACCACCTGGTCCGCCGCCGACTTCGACAGCTACGAGCACACGCTGGAGGCCACGAGCCCGGCCTTCGCCGACGCCATCGCCACCGGCCGGTTCGTCCTCGGCCGTCACGCCGAGGGCGACAAGGTCGTGGTCGACCTCGCCACCGCCGAGGACCTGGCCCAGCACCGCGACGCCGGAACCCTCCACCTCTTCATCGGTGGCACCGGCCTCATCGGCGGCACCGCCCGCAGCGGCAAGACCGACCAGGCCGTGCTCTTCGCGCAGATGCGGCGCCTGGCCGGCTGATCGTTCGACGCCTTCTATCGGGGCCGCGCCGCGGCACGGCCTCGGTGGTGGGCGCCGGACCTCACGGTCCAGCCCCTCAACTTCATACGTCTGGCTGTCCGCCGCTTACACGCCGGCCGGGGTGACGAGTACGACGCGGTCCCCCGAGAGCAGCAGCCAGGTGCGCCACCCGCAGCCGTTGCGCTGCCTGTCCGTCACAGACCGCCCGCCTCCACGGGGGCGGCCTGCGGCGGGCGGAGAACGCAACAGCAAGGGAGACGAGATGCGTCACAACGGACGTGCCCCCCTCAAGGCCAGCCAGATGCGGCCCGAACACCTCAGCCTCCGCGAGAACGAGCCGATCCTCGTGGTTTGCCCGGACTGCGACACCTGGCACCGCCTCAAGAGGTCGATGATCCTGCCCCACCGCGATGGTGTGCCCGTTCAGAGGACCGAGCGCCGCTACTTCGGCGACAAGCCGTCCGGCGGCCGCCGCTGTGACGGCAGCGCGCAGCGCATCGTCATCGACATCACCCCCGAGGAGTGGACCGAGCGCCTGCTCGCGGCCGAGACCACGGCCGCCGGCCGCCGCACCGCCCGCCCGATCCGCAAGCCCCGCCCCCAGGCCGCGCCCGCGCCGGTCCAGATGCCCGCCGCCACCCGCCCGCTGCGCGAGCAGCTCGCCGAGCACCTGCAGAGCGACTGCCCCCGCTGCCGCGCCGGCCGCTGCGCGCGCGTCGTCGAGCTGCGCCAGCGGATCCGCCGCACTACCGAGATCGCTGCCGCCCCGGCTGCCCCGATCTACGGTCAGATCCGCGCCGCGTTCCGTGGGCACCGCGCGTCCTGCACGCCGTGTAAGAACAGCGCTCCGTGCGACACCGGTGGCAAGCTCGCCGCCCGGATGACCAGCATCGCTCGGGAGCAGATGGCCCGCACCGCTTGACGTCGGACGATCGCCCACGGCCGTCCCCACCTTGCTCTTCCTGGTGGGGACGGCCGTGGCTGTTCGTACGGCAGCCAGATCGACGACAGCCCCAGGGATTGGGCCCCCGGGGCTGTCCAGGACCTGTCTGGAGGACCTGATGCAGCACAGCATGGCACGCCCCGTGGCGCGGCCGATTGCCGGGATCATCGACGACATCGAGCGCGAGGATGACTCCAAGGGCTACGAGCCCGAGGACGCCGTACGCATCGACGTCGTCCTGTGGGCCTTGCCCGACGCCGCTCCGGCACCCGTCGGTTGGGAGGTGGCGGCGTGATCACGGCCCTCACCGACGACGAGCGCGCTGAGCTCTCGCGCAAGAACTCCGAGCAGAACAAGCGGTCGGAGGCCAACCGCCGATGAGCGCCCGGCCGACCGACGACCTGTTCGTCCGCTACATGAAGGCGTTCGAGGACTCCACCACCCACCTCGGTGGCTGCGCGGTCTGCCAGGCCGACGAGCCGTGCGAGGTCGGTACACCGATCCACGAGCGCTTCGCCCGTCTCCAGGACGCCTACACCGCCCGTCAGAAGCAGCGCTGAACCCGGCCCTGCCCGTCGTCCCCGCGCCTTCCCGGGCGGGGCCGGCGGAGAGCGCCGGGAGCTCCCGCCCGCTCCGGCCGTCCGGCCGCCACACCACGCAACAGCCCCGGGGCGGCCACCCCGGGGCTGACTTCTTGCTCTGGACCTTCTGGGAGGCCCTGATGAATCGCGAGTCCATCGTACGCACCTGCTACGCCCCCTCCGCTGACCTGCCCGTCAACACCAACTGGCGGGCGGCCAGCGCGTGCCGCGAGGAAGACCCCGAGCTGTTCTTCCCGATCGGCAACACCGGCCCGGCGCTGCTCCAAATCGAGGAGGCCAAGGCCGTCTGCCGCCGCTGCCCCGTGATGGAGACCTGCCTCCAGTGGGCGCTGGAGATGGGCGAGGAGTCGGGCGTCTGGGGCGGCCTGAGCGAGGAGGAGCGCCGCGCCATGAAGCGCCGCGCCGCCCGCAACCGGGCCCGCAACGCCGCCTGACCGCTTCCCGCTCGGCGGGAGCGTCGGCCAACTCGCCGCCCGCTCCGCAGCACCGCCGCACATCGGCCGCCCGCCCCCCGGGCGGCTCCGTTGATCTGCCCGCTGCTCCTGGTGACAGTCCAGGAGCGAGAACACGAAGGAGTCCTTTATGGCCCGGATATTCGCCCGCCTGACCGGCCCGCTGCGCCGCATCGACGCCGACCCCGACGAGCTGGTCGGCGAGGCGTACCAGCTGCTCCGACGCGCTGAGGAGAACCACGGCGTGTGGGCGGCGATGAACGCCTACACCGGCATGGCGAGCGTGAAGATCCAGCTCGCCCAGTACCTCAAGGAGCACCGCGACTGACCGGCGCGGTGCTGCACCACCCGCCGCGGCCCCGGCCGGAGTCGACCTCCGTGCCGGGGCCGGCGGTTCTCCCGCTCCGCCACGACCGACCAGGCCGTGGCGGAGCCGGAGAGCCGGAGATGGCTCGGCAAAGGAAAGAGGCCCCGTGCGAGGGGGCCTCTCCTTTGTTCTCGCGATCCGCTGACAAGGAGCGATTCGCATGGTCAACGCTACCAGCGGGGGTGCCCGGTGAGTACAACCGCAGCCCCGGCCCCCGACAAGACGACGGACGACACGTACGTGGCGCGCAGCCCGCTCGCGGCGATGCTGGCCACGCTCACCGCGTTGGTCGCCACCGTCCTGGCCCTGTTCGACCTGTTCGCGAACGGCCTGTGGCCCACCTGCCTGCACCTGGCCGTCGGCCTCGCCGTGTTCGGCGCGGTCCGGCTGTGCGTGGGCCTGGCCCTCGATCCGTTCATCCCGACCGACGACCCGGAGAGCACCACATGACCGCCGTCGACTTCCGCAAGCCCGACGTGATCCGCCCGGACGGCGACGACGAAGCCGGCTCCTGGGACGTCCCCGCCCCGGCCGACCACCCCGACGACAAGCACGACCACAGCGACGACCAGGAGCCGGAGCAGGACGACGCCCCGGAGGCCGGCACCGAGTCGGACGACGACCCGCGCGCCATGCGGCTGCTCGCGGTCATCGCCGGAGTCGGCGGCCTGGTCCTCGCCGGGATCGGCTTCACCGGCTCCTACGACACCCTGCGCAACCTCGCGGAGGACAAGGGATTCGGTCTCTTCTCCTACGCGTTCCCCGTCGGGATCGACGCCGGGATCCTCGTGCTCCTGGCGCTCGACCTCTACATGATGCGCAAGCGGATGCCGCTGCCGATCCTGCGCTGGGCCGCCCACGGGTTGACCGCCGCCACGGTGGCGTTCAACGCGGCCGCCCCGAAGGGGCCGTGGACGGACGACCCGCTGGCGGCGTCCATGCACGGCGTCATCCCGGTGCTGTTCATCATCGCGGTGGAGGCCGCTCGTCACTACATCGGCCGGATGGCCGACCTGCTGGCCGGTGAGGCTCCACTCGGGTCGGTCCCGCTGACCCGGTGGATCCTCTCCCCGCTGACCACGCCCCGCCTGGCCCGCCGGATGCGGCTGTACAACCTCCCGTACAAGGAGGTCGCCGCTCAGCACCAGCAGCTGCGGATCTACCGCGAGGGCCTGCGTCAGAAGTACGACAACGACCCGCGGGGCTGGCGCAAGGCGGCGACGGCGAACGAACTGCTGCCGTTCAAGCTGGCGCCCTTCGGGTTCAGCGTGGAGCGTGCCCTCGCGGTGCCGCTGGAGGAGGAGACCAAGCGGATCGTGAGGGAGGCTCAGGCCGACGTTCAGCGCGCCGAAGCCCAGATTCAACGAGTCAAGACCGATGTTCAACTCGGAGCCGCGCGCATTCAGGCGGAGGTCGACAAGATCCGCGCCGAGGGCCGGTTGAAGATCGCCCGCGCCGAAGCGGAACGCGAGGCTCAGGCGGAGATTCAGCGCGCCGAAGCCGATGCTCAACTCCGCGAAGCGAAGCGTCAGCACGCGCTCAAGCTCGCCGAGGACCAGGCCGCTGCCGAAGCGCAGCAGCTCGCCGACGAGACCGAGAAGCGCCGCACCCTCGCCCAGATCGAGCGGGAGAAGGTGCAGGCCAGTTGGGGTCTGGAGAAGCAGCAGATGGTCACGGAGGCCACCGAGGCCGAGCGCCGGATCCAGGCGGATGCCGCCGCCCGCGCCCAGCGCGACGAGGCCGCCCGCAAGGCCGGCATCGCCGAGCAGGAGCAGCGCCGGGCGGAGGCCGAAGCGGCGGCCAAGAAGGCCCTGGAAGAGGCCGCTGAACACGAGCGGAAGGAGGCTGAACACCGCGCCGCGACGCTGAACGCGGCCAAGCAGGAGCAGCTGGAGAGGGAGGAGATCGCCGCTTCGAAGGCCCGGGAGGAGGCCGCGATCGAGGAGGCCGCGGAACGCCGGGCGCGTGCCGCTGAGCACGAGGCCCGTGCGGTCAAAGCCGCCGCGCTGGCCCGTATGTCCCAGGTCGAATGGGACGTGCACCGGGTCGTCGCGATGATCCAGGCCCGGGGCGAGAGCGCGGTCACCGTCCGCGTCATCGCCGACGAACTGGGCATCTCCACCGGCTCCGCGCAGGACCGCAAGACCCGCGCCGTCGAACTCCTCAAGGGCGGCAGCGACGAGGCTCCGGAGCAGGCCGCAGCCTGAAACGGAATCTGAACTGAGGGCCCTCCTGGCCCCCACGGTCGCCCCTCGCACCGCCCGCCCGGCGCACTGCCGGACGAGTCGGCGGCGGGGCCGGCCGCGGCCGCCAGGCCGACCGCGTCACCAGCTCCACCCAGCACGAACCGGGCCGACCAGCCGCCCGGAAAGCATCATCCGCACCCCCGACCCGTCGTTTACGGAAAGTAGCGGCGAGGCGAGGCGAAGCGAGGCGAGGTGAGGGGAAACCCCTCCCAGCCCCCTGCTGAACCCTCCAACCGGGGGTGACAGGGGGTCGCAGCGCTCGCGCCGCGTCGCCTCGCCTCTCCTCTCCGCTACGCATTGTGAGGAGAGCCGTCGTGGCAGACACCGCGACCGCGCCCCCGGGCACCGACGCCGGCGGCACCACCACCGAGGACACCGACACCTCCGAATACACCGTCGTCACCGAGCCCTCCCAGGCCACGGACCCGGCTCCGGAGCAGAAGAGGACCAGCCGCGGACGCCCCCAGGCGCTGCCGCTCATCGTCCACGGCACGAACGCAACCGGAATCGCCACGGGCATCGCCTACGGTGTCGCCGGAATGCCCGGTCTCGTAGCCGTCGGCGCGGCCGGAGTGGCCGTCGCCGCTGCTGCGCTGGCCGGTCGGAAGAAGCGCTCGAAGGTCTCCGCCGCCCGCAAGGCCGCCGCCGCGAACCGTTCCGGCGGCGGCTCCGGCCGGGCCGGTGGGGGCGGGGGCAAGGGCGGCCTGCTCGGGCGCGGCGGTGGTCGCGGCCGGGGAGGCGGCGGCGCCGGGGGCGGCCGCATGAACAACCGCAGCGGCCGGATGAACGGCACCGGCGGCCGAATGAACAGCACCGGCGGCAGGATGAACAGCACCGGCTCCACGGGTAGCAGCACCGGACGACGGCCGGGAGGCGGCCGTCACGCCGCAGGCGGCGGCACCGGAGGGTCCGGGTCCGGGAAGAACCGCGGCCTGGGCGGTCTGCTCGGCAGGGGCGGGGGCCGCGGTAAGGGCGGCCTGGGCGGCGGAGCCACCAGCCCCGGCGCCAACACCCCCAAGGGCACCGGCGGCGGAAAGGCCGGCGCCGGTCAGCAGTCCCGTACCGGCAAGGCGTGGCAGACCCTCAAGGGCTGGGGCAACAAGATGCGCCGCAAGAACGGCGGCGCGGGCACCGGCGGCTCTGGGAGCACCGGCTCGTCCGGCGGCTCCAGCGGCTCGGGGTCCGGTTCCGGCGGCAAGGGCACCACCCCGGCGAAGTCCCGCCTCGGGCGCGCGATGCAGAAGATGCGCGGCTGGGCGGGCAAGCTGCGCCGCTCCAAGAAGGGCAAGGGCGGGGGCTCCGGCAGTTCCGGCGGTTCCGGCACCAAGGCCGGGGCGGCGTCGGGCCGCCTGTACCGGATGCGCCGCACCGCCGCCCGCAAGCTCGGGCACTGGGCCCGCTGTGCAGGGGCCGGGTTCCTCGCCGGGCTCGGAGGTCTGCTCACGCTGCCCCTCGGAATCTTGTGGGGCACCTGGCGCCTGCTCACCAAGCACCGCGACCCGCTCGCCGGGTTCGCCTTCCCCGTCCGGACCGCCGGACGGATCTGGCGGTTCTTCTTCCGCCGCTCCAAGGCCCGCCACGACAGGGAAGCCAAGGCGGACCAGCTCAACCTCACCGTCAACGACCCTCGGAAGGACACCGACGTGACCGGACCCTCTCTGGCCGCCGGCACCACCGTGCTGGATGGCAACAACTCCAAGTTCGCCCTCGCCATGCGCGCCATGCACTCCGCGTACACCGGCTACAGCCCGACCAGCATGATGGAGGTCGCTGCCGAGTACGCGGGGCTGCCCAACGGCATCCGCGCCGCGGCGATGGCCGTGCAGCAGATGGCCGTCAACTCCGACCAGAAGTACCCGTGCAGTAAGCGGGCCATCGCCAAGCTCGCCGAGGCGGCGCAGCGACTGGTCAACGCCGCGTCGCGGGCCGAGAACATGGTCGTCCTGTTCCGCTTCGCCCACGCGTTCGACATCGAGCGGATCGTCGCTCCGAGGATGAACGAGTGGATGTGGAACGTCACTCCGACCGGGGTGGCGGCGGGCGAGGCCGCGATGTTCCAGCCCGGCCGGATCGAGTCGGGTTGCGTCCTGATGGCCGTGCTCTACCGGACCTTCGACCCGGTCCACATGATGCAGGTCGGCTCCGAGTACCAGGGCATGGGCTACGGGCTCAACGCCCTGGCCGACGCGACCGAGGCCCTGCACCAGCGCACCCGCGATCTGTACCCGGTCGACGACCGCGTCACCGACGAGCTCGGCACGCTGGTCACGATGATCCGGGCGGCGGCCGACGACGCCGACATGGCCGCGAAGCTGTTCCTCGAGGACCACCGCCTGGAGATCAACCACAACACCAACCCCCGCAAGGGCCCGGCTGCCGAGTCCATGTGGAACACCCCCCGCTGACCCTTCGACCCCCGGCACGACCCGCACCACCAGGAGCCGGTGGCCGTCCCCGAACCGCGGGGCCGGCCACCGGCTCCCTTGCTGCCTATCCACTTTGTTGCTGCCCCGCCCCCGCCTTCTGACCAGGACGGAGAACCTCCCCATGTCGATGCGTCACTGGGACTGGTCGCTGCCCAGCGGCCACACCACCTTCCTCGGATACGCCAGCGAGACCGCCGCCTCGATGGTGATGCTCGCCCCGATCACCGGACTGCCCTGGCAGGCCGCCGCCATCACCCTCGGGGGCGCGGCCGCCGCCGGCGCCGTCCACGACCTGCGCGAAGGCACCACGATCGGCACCCTCACCACCCGCGCCCTGTCCTGGCTCACCGCCGCCGGATGGGCGTCCTGGGCGCTGGCGACCGCGCCCCTGACCACCACCGGCTGGGCGACCGGCCTGGGACTTGCCGCCGTCGGCATCGCCGCGAACGCGTCCGCGACCCGTTCGGAGTCCACCCGCTCCGAGCGCAAGCGGCTGCTCAAGCTGCGCCGCGAGTCCGTCGGCATCCTGCGCGACTGGGAAGACCGCATGCAGCGCGTGGCCCGAGTCGAGAACTGCGTCGGCAAGGACGTCCAGCACTGGCCCGGGAAGGTCGGCTACACCGTCGAGATCGACCTGCCCTCCGGCGGCACGACGGCTGACGACCTGAACGGCTACGGCCCGAAGTTCGCCGCCGACCTGCGCCTGCCCGACGGCTGCGGTGTCGAGATCTTCCCCGGCGCCAACCGCGGCACGATCCTGATCGAGGTCACCCTCAAGGACGTCATCAGCGAGGACATCAACTACCCGGAGGACTTCTCCGAGCTCACGCTCACCGAGCGGTTCCCCTTCGGCCTGCACCGCAACGGTCAGCCCGCGCTCGGCAGTCTCTGCAACGACTGCGGCATCCTCATCGGCGAGACCGACGCGGGCAAGACGAACACGCTGCGCGTCGTCACCGCCCAGCTCGCCCGGATGCCCGACGCGCTGATCTGGGCCATCGACATCACCGGCGGCGGCGTCGCCCTCCCGTGGATCACCCCGTGGGCCACCGAGGGCCTCGCCTCCGCGCCGATCGTCGACTGGATCGCCCACACCGAGGACGAAGCCCGCCTCATGCTGCGCATGGCTGGGGAGATCATCGCTGCCCGCAAGGCCGGATACCAGCAGCTGATGCGGGAGAAGAAGACCGACAACAAGCTGCCGATCTCCCGCGAGATCCCTGGCATTGTCATCCTCACCGACGAGACCGCCTCCCTCCCGTTCGACGTCAAGGAGATGCTCGACAAGGTCGCCGAGGAAGGCCGCGCGATGCGCGTGCGTAACCTCGTCTGCGGCCTGCGCGCTACGCAGGACGTCGTCACCGCCACCATGAAGATCCAGGCGAAGTGGCGCGTCGGCATGACCGTCTCCGATGCGGAAGAGCTCGCGTACCTCTTCCCCGGCTACATCAAGATCGACCCGAAGGACGCACCCGTCGCGGGTGCCGGGTGGACGATGCACACCCGCCTCGGGCCCAAGAAGCCCACGGCGATGAAGGTGTGGCGCCTGGTCGACGAGCTCACCGACAAGATCTGCGCCGCGACCGCCGCACGGCGGCCCAAGCTGGACCAGCTGTCCGCGTCGGTGGACAGCGGCGCGTTCTACCCGCAGCGGTGGGCGCGCACGCTGCCGGAGCTTTACAAGGGCCAGCAGCTCACCGAGTCCGCGCAGCACGCGATCGACAACGCCGGGGAGATCATCGACGCCTCCACCCTGCTCTCCTCCGACTCGGCCACGCCCAAGGCGGCCGGCACCACGAAGGCCTCCCCGGCCGCCTCGGTGCCGCCGGGCTTCGAGGGCTTCGGCGGCGCGGCGGAGCTGTTCGCCGCCGTCAACGCCAGCCTCGACCCGACCGCCGGGCCGATCGCCGTCCCCCCGGCTCTGGCCCCGGCCGCCGCCCCGCAGGCGGCGCCGCTCCCCCGCCCGAGCCGCCCGGTCGACCCGCGCGAGAAGGGCTGGGAGCTCCTGGTCGCCGCCGGCGAAACCGGCTACACGCCCAAGGCGCTGCACGAGATGCTCAAGCAGCTGCTGGGCGACGACGCCACCCCGGCGCCGCGTACGGTCGGCGGCTGGCTCATCAAGTGGGCAGAGGACGGCAAGGCCATCAAGGACGACTCCGGGCAGTACACCCGCTACATCGCCCGCGAGGCCGCCGCCCAGCAGCCCAGCACCGCTCCCGACGACCCGGCCCGGACGGCGCTGCCTGAGGGCCTGGACGGCCGCCTCGTCCTCCAGGCCGTCGAACTGCTCGTGTCCACCCAGTTCGGGTCCACCTCGATGCTCCAGCGCAAGCTCCGCATCGGCTTCACCCTCGCGGAGCAGCTGATGGACTTCCTCCACCAGCGGGACATCGTCGGCCCCTCCGACGGCTCCAAGGCGCGCGAAATCCGCGTCTCCACGCAGGACCAGGAGGTGGTAATGATGAAGCTCGCCGACGAACTTGGTTTCAGCGCCCGTGACTTGGGCGCGATGGGCCTCGTGGCCGCCGCCACTTCGCACACCAAGGAGTGACCATGTCCTTCGAGACAGCGGATGAGGAGATCGAGCGCCTGGAGGCCGAACGGCACCGCTACAGCGAGACGTTCAAGAACACCGACCCGGCCGACACGGTCACCCGCGCGCACCTCCAGGCGGAGATGGACCGGCGCACCCAGCAGATCCAGGAGCTCCAGCAGCACCAGCCGCTGGGGTTCTTCGCCCGCTGGGGCCTGCGCACCGCCTCCCTCGCCCTGCTCTGGGGAGCTTGGGAGGTCGGCCCGTGGTGGGCCAAGGCCGGCTGCGTCCTCGCTGCCGCGTTCCTCGCCTTCTATAGCCTCGGCTGACCTCCGCCGCCTCGTCTCACAGCCCACCCCGGGCCCCAAGGACCCGCCCAGCCATCCCGGCCGGGCGGGTCCTTCGCGTTCCCCACCACCCTCTCCCCTGCCAAGGAGCCCCCGTGGAACCCCGCGACCTCACCTTCACCGAACACCAGCAGCAGATGTCTGCCCCGCCGACCACCGGCATGCCGACCGGGGGCTTGCTCTACGAGGGCCTGGAGCAGATCTGGGCCCTCTTCCCCGATGCCCGCCCGGGCGGGCGGCCCGGAGACCTTCCCACCCCGGCCCCCCACGCTGCGGCCGGCCTCTACACCGAAGAGGCGTACATGGCCCGGGTCTACGACCTGGTCCGCAGGGAGGAAGCCCTCCAGCACATCCGAGCCCAGTACCAGCAGGCCGCCCTACACGCCGCCCTCACCCCGGTTCCGGCACAGATCGCGGCTCCAGCCCCGGCTGCGGCGGCGTACGTCCTCCCGCCCGCTGCCCCGGCACAGCCTCAGCGCGCGGTCCCGGCCTTCGTCTGGAAGTACAGCGCCCTCGCCCTGTCCACCGGCGGCGGCATCGCGCTCGCCGGGGTCGGCGTCGGCGCCGCCGCCCCGACCCTCGCCCAGCTCCCCGCCATCCTCACCGCGACCGGCCAGGTCGTGATGAGCGTGGCCGGGCTGTTCGTCCTCGTGTTCCTCGCGCTCGCCGTACGCGGAGCCTCGCGCGGCAGCGGCGCAGGCGGCACCACGGTCAACATCCGCAAGGCGGTCTTCCGGCGCAACAAGTTCCACGGATGAGCCGGGCTGCCTGCCTCGCCCCCGCCCCGCCCGCTCCGGGCGTCGGGGACGGGACAGGCCCCCCGGCCCGCACCACCACCGTCTCGACAAGGAGCAGCATCACCTTGGCACCCAACGACCCCACCCCGGCCGCCGACAACGACCGCGCGAAGGCGGCGTCGACGAAGAAGGAGCCCCGCCTCTCCGAAGCCCGCGCCTGGTGGAGCGAGGCGTGGGAAGAGGGCGGCACCCTCCACGAGCTGTGGGAGGACGTACGGCGCGCGCCCGACGCGGGATGGCACGGCATGGCCAACTGGATCAAGGCCGTCGCCGCCATCGCCGTGTTCTCGTTCGTCGTCCTGCTCTTCAACGGCGCCGTCGACGTCCTGCTGGACGCCGCGCACCGCATCCTGACCGCCGTGCCGAACGTCCAGGTCGGCGACAACACCTCCACCGGCGTGTGGGCCACGATCGACAAACCGGTCCGCTCCTACATTGCCGCCCACTCCGCCGGCCTGCCGATCAGCGCCTCCACCGTCTACACCCTGTGGCAGGTGACCGGCCTGTCCTCCCTGATCGCCGGGTTCATCACCCGCAGCAACGGGATCCGGCTGACGTGGACGGCCTGGGGGATCGCGGGCATGGCGATGGTCTGGACGACCACCCCGGACACCTCGCGCACTGTCGCCACCGCCATCGCCGTCCTCGCCTGGACGTTCGCCTCGGCCTTCGCCCTGCGCGGGCTGAACCTGCGCCCGCGGGTCTTCTCCTCCGTGCACACCGGCGCCCCGCAGATCACGGTCCAGCCGCAGATCCACATCCCGGCCCAGCCCGGCGGCCCCGCCCCGGACAAGGTCCGCCAGCTGGGCCGCTGATCCGGTCGCTCCGCCTGGCCACCGGCCGCCGCCGCCCGCACCCGGGCGGCCCGGCTGCCGGTGACCGGGCAGGCCGACCGGCCTGAGCTCCACCATCCCCGGCCCCCGCTACCCGCTGCCCCAGCGCCAACTCCCCGGCACCTGGAGCAGGTGATGGCCGACCAGGACCAGGACCTGGTCGACGTCGACCCGTACGACCCCGGCGACGGCTCCTTACCGGTCTTCCGGTGGAAGCAGGCCGGGCGCACGAACCTCGCGACCCGCCGCCAACTGCGGGAGATGGGCCTGCGCCCCGGCGGCCACGAGCCCGTCGCCCCGATCGAATGCCGCGGCGGGAAGCGGTGGGCGTGGCTGTACCGGATCGACCTGGCGAAGCCGAAGCTCCCGATGACCCTCGCGAAGGAAGCCGCGCTCGACAAGGCGATGGCAGCACGCCAGACCTGCCCCGGCCCCTGCGGCCGGCGCTACTTCCACTGCCTCCCGCTCAAGACCCTGGGGTCTTGCCTGGAGTGCTACGACGGCACGCCCGCCGACCCCGCCTCCTACATCGCTCCCCCGGCCAAGCACCTGCTGGCCGCCTGATCCGAGAGGACCACCGCCCATGAGCACCGCCACCCTCACCGCCTTCACCGAACCGGACCGAACCAAGAACCTGCTGATCCGGTTCATCACCGCTGGCGGCTCGTACGTGGACGTTACCGGCCCCGGCAAGCACTCCGACAACAACCGCTGGGACTGCCACGGCTGCGGAGACTCCTCCGACCGGCCCGAGGAGGACTTCCTCTTCTGCATCCGGCCGGACGCCAACAACCACGCCGCCGCCTGCCGAGCCATCCCGCTCACGTGACCGCCCGCCGTCTGCGCGCCGCCCTGCTCCTCGCCGCCGCTGTCCCGCTCGCCGCCACGGCGGCCGCCGCCGCGCTGAAGGCGGGCTGCTGGGACCTGACCGCCAATCGGCACGAAATCCGGCTCTCCCCCAAGCCCCGCCCGCGCTGCCCCGATTGCAAGGGCGCCGGCGGCTGGTGGTCCGAGGGCCCGTACCCGGGCGGCGAGCTGTGCTGGTGCTGGGACCGCCCGACACGCAGGCTCCGGCTCCTGCCGGTCCGTGACCCCTGGGCTGACGAGCCGCCCTTCTGAACCGCACACACCATCGCCCCGGCCGACAGCGGCCGGGGCGACAGCACTTGTGCAGGGCGGCCGCGCATCGGCAAAGGGCCAGCCGCCCTGCCTCCTTCACCCGCTTCGAGATCAGGAGAGATCCCATCGTGCTGCGCCCCGCCGTCTTCGCCGCCCTGCTCGGACTGACCCGCGCCGCCAGCGCGGTCGGAGACTTCTGGGTGCAGAACGACTTCTGCGCCCGGGTCAAGGGCGCCTCCGACGAGGCCCCGGTCACCTACGAGGACCCGCGCACCAAGGAGAAGACGACGCACGGCACGACCGATGGCCGCCGGGCGTGCCTGCACCACTGCCTCACCTACACCGCCACCCAGGCGATCGTGGCCGGGCTGGGTGCCCGCGCGCTGGGCATCCAGGTCCACCCCGGCGCGGCCGCAGCCGCGCTCGCCCTGTCCTTCGGCACCCACTACATCGCGGACCGCCGGGTGCCGGGCAAGGGCGTCCTGGAGAAGCTCGCCACCAAGACCGGCAAGGAGAGCCTCTACCGCCTGGCCGACTTCGGCATGAACGGCGCGTTCCACCTCGACAGCACCTGGCACCACGGCTGGGAGACCATCGCCGCGCTCATCGCCACCACGAAGGCGAGCACCCGGTGACCGACCGCGCCCGCTCACCCCGGCCGGCCTTCCGGACGGTGACGACTGGTTCCGCGGTTGCCAGGACTGCCACCTGCGCATCCAGGGCGGGGGCGCCGGTCTCGCCGCCCACCGCCGCACCGTCCCTCCAGCGCCGATGACCTGCGCATCCCCATCACGAATCGGTTCGACTACTGACAAGGAGGCCCACCGTGGCCGTCCAGACCAAGGCCGACACCTTCGCTGCGCTCCGTGACTGCTTCGCCGCAGACCTTGCCGCCCTCATCGGAGACGAGCCGCCGCGCGACATCACCCGGAACAAGTTCATCGACCTGGTCGAAGAAGTCCGCGACGTCCTCGCCACGTCCAGCGTCGGCAACTGGCAGGACGCCAGCGAGGAACTGGACTCCGCCGTCAGCTACCTCACCGACGCACTGACCAGCGAGCCCGGCGACCAGCAGGTGCTGCTGGGCAAGGCGCGTACGCACCTGCGGGACGCCATCGAAACCGCCACCTGACCCGCCTGCTCTGAGAGCCCTCCGTGCCGCCCCGACCCCGCGTGCCTGCCGGGGCCGGGGCGGTTGCGGTGGTCTCTCAGCAACGCACAGGAAGGAGGAGGGACATGCCCTTGCCCTACTGGGAGGTCGACGTCCCCATACAGCGCACCGACGACCCCACTGTCCGCGGCCTGCACGTCTTCACGGGCCGCGCCGCTGGCCCCGGCGACGCGCTCAAGGCCGCGCACGACGCGTACGACCAGGCGGTGCTGCTGCATGCGGCCGGACGGGAGATCCCCAGCACGTCCGGCACCGGCGGCTGGGCCGCCAGGGGACTGCGACCCGGCTGGGTCCTGCAGTGGGAGCAGGCCACGGCCACTCGCTGGGTCGACCCCCACAACCTGACCGGCCCGCTGTTCGGCTCGACGAGCCGCGAGAAGTAGCTACGCCCTGGGACGGGCGCTCAAGGCGTCCACACCAGTTCGCCTGTCCCGGGCCATCCCATCCCGCACGAGACGAAAGGGATCACCCATGCCCGAAATAGAGCATCCGCGTGGTGTCGTGGACCGGCCAGCGGAAGTCTCCTTCACCCCGGCGGTACCGGGGCAGGTGCCCGGGCCCGTACAAGCCGGTACCGGCTGGCTGCAGCCGGGCGGCCTGGTCGTCCACACCGGCTGGCATCGACCGTTGGCGGTGGAGCAGGGCAGCGCGTACCGGCAGGGTCCTGCCTCCGAGGGATGGCAGTCCTGGCGTATCTCCACGCCGGACGGTCACGAAGTCGCCTGCTTCCGCTACTACCAGCGTGCGGATGCCGAACAAGCCGCGTCCGTGATCGCCGCTGCCCTGCCCGGGGGTATCTGGCCTGCCGACGCCCGCGGGGACACCGCAATGGTGAGCGGCTCTCTCTACCAGCAGGCATTCGATGCGTCGACCGGGCCCGACCTGCTGCCACACACGGACAGCAAGGGCCGGCCCGACTGGGGATACGGCGCCGAATGGATCACCTGGCGGCTGCCTCCGACCCGTGCCCTGTATGAACGCATGATCGCCAAGCATGGGGGATCCGCCCCGGCGACCTGCCTGTCCTGCCGCGAGAGCACCCGGCGGGCCAGGCGGGCGGACTGGCTGCCGCGCACCGGACACTGGCCGCGCTGGGGCAGTCGAGCGCACCCGCCTGGGACCGAACGTCGGGCGCACTGCCACTGCGAGGCGTGCCTGGAGTTCGTCACAATCGGCGCCCTCGGCGAGGCCACGGACGAGCAGGGCCAGACCGTGCCGGGCGCCTGGTCTTCGTGCACGCTCAGTCCCATCCGGGACAACGGCCGCGAAGTCGCGCTGGCGGTACGGCCGTTCACTTGGTTCAGCCGCGCGCTCACCGAGAACGGTCACGTGATCATGGATAACCGTCCCTGCGTAGGGCTGTGGCCGCGCGGGGTGCGTCACGACGACGCGTTCTTGTGCGAGACCGGCATCGTCGGTGACAGCGACTTCGCACAGTAGCTACGCCCCGGGACAGGCGCTCAAGGCGTCCAAACCAGTTCGCCTGTCCCGGGCCAACCCATCCCGCACGAGACGAGAGGGAGAACCCAAGTATGGACTCCGTCCCGCGCGTACGCGCCCGGTTCGGGCAGCGCGCACTCTTACTGACCACCGCCGCACTTCCGTTGACCGGCTGGACCGTACACGCCATCGCCCTGCACCGCCGTCTGGCCGCCAGCCGCCGCGACCCGCTCACTGGGCTGCTGCGGCGCGATGCCTACACCGCTCGCGCCCGGCGACTCCTGGCTCGCCATGGCGATAGCGTGGCTGTGGTCATGGTCGACGCCGACCACTTCAAGGACATCAACGACGGCCTCGGGCACGCCGCTGGGGACGCCATCCTGGCAGCCTTCGGCGTCCGGCTCACCGCATGGGCGGGCCCGCGCGCCGCCGTCGGCCGGCTCGGAGGCGATGAGTTCGCCGTCGTACTGGAGCTGCCCGCCGCGCGCCGCGCGCACCGCCTGAAGCAGCTGGTCCGGATGCTGCACACGCCGGTCATCCTGGACGACGGCCAGGTGGTGGACGTCGCCGCCTCGGTCGGCGCCGCGGCCGCCGACGTCCTCGACAGCCGCGACCTGTCCGTTCTGCAGCGGGCCGCCGACGCCGCCCTGTACGACGGCAAGCACTCCGGCCGCGCCATCCT
>NZ_JBEPEL010000104.1:0-21657 GCF_040300825.1 Streptomyces sp. NPDC000229 | reverse complement strand
TGTTCAGGTCGCCGACGCCGACGAACGCGTTGCGGCCGGTGCCCCAGCTGTTGCCGAACACCAGGACGCGCGGCTTTGCGGGAGGGCGAGGGCGACGGTGGTGGCGAGGACGGTGGCCGCGGCCGAGGCGCCGAGGGTGAGCCGATGCGTACGCATGAGGGGTGTCCCTTCGAGTCAGGGCGAGTGAGGTTGGTTCAACCAGCTGACCGGTGTTCGCTGTTGTGACAGACACTGGGGATATCGGTGATCTATATGCGAGATGGCGGATCTCGGTCACACTGCTGAACGGAACGTAGAATCGAAGCGCTTGCGCGTCAATGTGCGACGTCGGCTGTTTCCAGCCATCCGTGAGCCGGATCGCATGTCCCTGGCACCGGCTCCAGTACGGCGCGCAGTTGCTCCGTCCACGGGGGACTCGACGACGTGCACCGGGCCCGGACGGCCCACGTCCGCGTCCGCGTCCACGTCCGCGTCCGCGTCCACGTCGCACTGTCAACTCGTGGCGGCATCCCGACGAGGTGTCAACTTACGGTTGCCATATGGCGAAGCCAGTCGGCATGACGCATCCCGTCCGCCTCGACGACCTCATCGAGGCCGTCACGAAAGCCCACACCGACCCTCTCGGCCGGCTCTCCGGCGCCATGGTCGCCGCGGATCACCTCGGTGAGCTGGCGGACCACCTGATCGGCCACTTCGTGGACCAGGCCAGGCGCTCGGGCGCCTCCTGGACGGACATCGGCAGGAGCATGGGCGTCACCCGGCAGGCCGCCCAGAAGCGTTTCGTACCGAAGGCCGGCGAATCGTCGGACCTGGACCCCGCCCAGGGGTCCGGCCGGTTCACCGAGCGCGCCCGCAATGTCGTGATGGCCTCGCAGAACGAGGCCCACGCGGCGGAGAACGACGAGATCCGCCCCGCGCACCTGGTGCTCGGGCTGCTGCACGAACCCGAGACGCTCGCAGCCCAGGCGATCCTCACGCAAGGAGTGCTCCTGGACGCGGTCCGGCAGGCGGCGACCTCCGCACTGCCGCCGAAGGCGGACGGCGTGCCTGACCTCGTCCCCTTCGACGCCGGGGCGAGGAAGGTCCTGGAGCTGACCTTCCGCGAGGCCCTGCGGCTGGGCCACGGCTACGTCGGGACGGAGCACATCCTGCTCGCCCTGCTGGAGTTCGAGGACGGCAAGGGCGTCCTCACCGGTCTGGGCATCGACAAGACGGCCGCAGAAGCACACGTGACGACAGCCGTGGCGGCCACGGCGACGACACCCTAGAGGCGGGAGAGCGGCCGCCGAGCGGCCGGATCGATCACAGGCCGGCAGGCTTGAAGGGGGTCTCGAAGAACGTGACGAGGGCGATCAGGGCCTTGCCGCCCGCGAGCGACTGACCGTCACGTGGACCCAGGGCCGTCGGCCCGGCTCGGCTCCTCCAGCACGCGCTGCGCCACCGCGAACGCGGCATTCGCGGCCGGGACGCCGCAGTAGACGGCCGTCTGGAGGAGGACGGCGCCGATCTCGTCCGGGGTGAGACCGTTGCGGCGGGCGGCGCGGACGTGCATGGCCAGTTCGTCGAGGTGGCCGTGGGCGACCAGAGCGGTGAGCGTGATCAGGCTGCGCTCGCGGTGGCTGAGGGTGGGGTCCGTCCAGATCTCGCCCCAGGCGTAGCGGGAGATGAAGTCCTGGAAGGGCGCCGTGAATCGCGTCGTCAGCGCCTGGGCGCGGTCGACGTGGGCGTCACCGAGGACCGCGCGGCGCACGGCGGTGCCCGCCGCCGCGTCCGGGCCGGGCGCGCCGAAGTGCTCGCGGAGGGCGGCCAGGACGGCGGCGGGCTGCTGCGCGGGGGCGAGGTGGGAGGCGCCGGGGAGTTCGGTGAGGGCCGCGCCCGGGATGGTGTCGGCGAGTTCGCGGGCGTGGGCGGGCGGGGTCGCCGGGTCCTGGCGGCCGGCCAGCACCAGGGTGGGGACGGCGATGGACGGCAGGCCGGGGCGCAGGTCGTAGGCGGCGAGGGCGTCGCAGCAGGCGGCGTACGCGGCCGGGTCGGCGTTGCGCAGGTCGTCGACCAGACGCGGGTCGGTGAACCCGGGGGTGAACCAGCGGGCGGGTGCCGTCTCGGCGAGGGGCGCGGTGCCGTCCCGGCGTACCAGGGCTGCCCGTTCGTGCCAGGGGCCGGGGTCACCGAAGTGGGCGGAGGAGCACACGACCGCGAGCCGGTGCAGCCGGTCGGGGTGGTGGACGGCGAGCCACAGGCCCACGGCGCCGCCCAGCGACACGCCCGCGTAGTGGAACCGGTCCAGTTCCAGCGCGTCCGCGAGGCGCAGGACCTGGGCGGCGAGGTCCGCGACGGTGGCGCCGGGTTCGATGAGGTCGGCGGGGCTCGCGCCGTGGCCCGGCAGGTCCCACCGTACGCACCGGAACGGCAGTCCGGGGGCGACGGTGTCCCAGAGGGCGGTGGAGGTGCCGAGGGAGGGGCCGAGGAGGACGGCGGGCGCGGTGGCCGGTCCCTCGACGACATGGTGGAGGAGGTTCATCGGCGTTCCAGGGCGCGGTCGGTGAGCTGGGCCGCCGCGCCGGTGTAGTGGGTGGGGTCGGTCAGTTCCGGCGCGACGCCCAGCACGTCGGCGAGGGGCCTGCCGGTCGTACGGACCTCCTCGGCCGCCCGCGCCAGGTGGTCCTTCGGGAAGCGGTTCCTGAGCCGCTCGGAGACGATCAGCCCGTCGGTGAGGTCCAGGTTCGCGCGCATCCGCGCGGAGTCGACGCGCAGGTTCTCGGCGAGGTCCACGGCGGCGTGGGCGGCGCCGCCGACGAGCCGCAGCAGGTCCCGCAGCGGTTCCCACTCGGCGTGCCAGGCGCCCGCGGGCCGCTCGTCCTCGGCCGCGACCGAGCCGTACAGGACGGCCGCGTGGGCGGGGGCGCGGCGGGCGGCGGCCGCGATGAGCGTGGCGCGCACGGGGTTGGCCTTGTGGGGCATGGCGGACGAGCCCCCGCCGCTGCCCTCGCCCACCTCGCCGAGCTCGGTGCGGGAGAGCGTCAGGACGTCGGCCGCCATCTTGCCGAGGGCCCCGGCGGTGAAGGCGAGGACGCCCGCCAGGTCGGCCACCGGGGTGCGGACCGTGTGCCAGGGCAGGGCGGGCTCGGCGAGGCCGACCTCGCGGGCGTACGCGGCGACGAGCGCGGGCGCGTCGTCGTGGCCGTACGTGGTGAAGGCCGCGAGCGTGCCCGCCGCACCGCCGAGTTGGGCGGGCAGCCGGTCGCGGACGGCGGCGACGCGGTCACGGGCGTCCAGCAGCAGGGCACGCCAGCCCGCCGCCTTCAGCCCGAAGGTCGTCGGCACGGCGTGCTGGGTGAGGGTGCGGCCGGGCATCACCGTGTCGCGGTGCTCGGCGGCGAGCACCCGCAGCGCCCCGGCCGTGCGCTCCAGGTCGGCCAGGACCGGGGCGAGGGTGCGGGCGGCGACGAGCATGGCGGCCGTGTCGAGGATGTCCTGGCTGGTGGCGCCCCGGTGCACATACGGGCGGGCGTCCTCCGGTACGGCGGCGGTGAGGTCCGCGACGAGCGGGATCACCGGGTTGCCGCCGGAGCGGGCCCGCAGCGCCAGGTCCCGTACGTCGAAGTCGCCCGCGCACGCGGCCGTGATCGCCTCGGCCGCCTCGGGCGGCGCCTGGGCGCGGGCGAGGGCGGCCTCCGCGTCGAGCATCGCCCGCAGGAAGGCCGCGTCGGAGGTGGCTTCCTCGGCCGCCGTCCCCGCCCGCCCGGGGGCCAGGAGGCCGTCGTCGTACGTCATGTGAACTCCAGGAAGACGGTCTCCCCCTCGCCCTGGAGCCGGATGTCGAACCGGTACGTGCGGTGCGGCTCGGCGTGCGCGACAAGAGTGGCGCCGCGCGCGGGGGTGAGGGAGGCGAGCAACGGGTCGGCGGCGAGGGCGTCGGTGGGCTCGGGCAGGTAGACGCGGGTGAAAAGGTGGTGGGTCAGGCCGCGGGCGAAGAGGCAGACGCTCAGGTACGGGGCGTTCTCGCCGCGCGCTCCGGGGCGGAGGGTGCGTACCGCCCAGTGGCCGTCGGCGTCGGTCGGTACGCGGCCGAAGCCGGTGAAGTCGACGCCGTTGCGGCCGAGGTGCCCGCCGGTGACCGGGTCGCGGCGCATCGAGCCGCCGGTGCGCGGCAGTTCCCCGTCGGGGCCGGGCCCCCAGATCTCGACCAGGGCGTCGGGCAGGGGGGTTCCCTCGCCGTCGAGGACCCGGCCGTGGACGGTGATCGTGTCCGGGTGGCCGGCCGGGGCGATGTCACCGCCGCCCGGGAAGGGCAGGGCGTAGCCGTAGAAGGGGCCGACGGTGTGCGAGGGGGTGGGCCGGAGGGCGCTCATCGGCCTTCCTCCATCCAGGTGGCGGCGGGTCCGTCGAGGACGATGTCCCAGCGGTAGCCGAGGGACCATTCGGGCTTCGACAGGCTGTGGTCGTAGGTCGCGACGAGTCGCTGCCGCGCCGCGTCGTCGGTGACGGACTGGAGGATCGGGTCGTACGGGAAGAGCGGATCGCCGGGGAAGTACATCTGGGTGACGAGGCGTTGGGTGAACGCGGAGCCGAAGAGCGAGAAGTGGATGTGGGCGGGGCGCCAGGCGTTGGTGTGGTTGCGCCAGGGGTAGGCGCCGGGCTTGACGGTGGTGAAGGTGTAGCCGCCGTCGTCGTCGGTGAGGGTGCGGCCGACGCCGGTGAAGTGGGGGTCGAGCGGGGCGGGGTGCTGGTCGCGCTGGTGGGCGTACCGTCCGGAGGCGTTGGCCTGCCACAGCTCGACGAGCTGGCCGCGTACGGGGCGGCCGTCGCGGTCGAGGACGCGCCCGGTGACGGTGATGCGCTCGCCGAGCGGTTCGCCCAGGTGCTGACGGGTGAGGTCGTTGTCGAGCTCGGTGACGTCGGTGTCGCCGAAGGCGGGCGAGGCCAGTTCGACGGCCTCCGGGTCGCGGGCGGTGGCGACGGCGACGAGCGGCTGGTGCGGGTGGCGCAGCAGGCTGGAGCGGTACGGGGGGTAGTCGCGCGCCGGGTGGTCGGCACGCCGGGCGCCGTCGGCGACCGACTTCTCGTACGCGTCGCGCTGCCGGACGATCTGGAGGTCTATGTCGGACTGGGTGAGTGCCATGTCGGTCGGCTCCTTCCGGCCTAGCCGGCCGTGCGGACGGGGGCGGCGGTCGCCTCGCGGATCGCGTCGAGGGTCACGCCGGGAGCGGTCTCGGCCAGGACCAGGCCGTCGTCGGTGACGTCCAGGACACCGAGGTCGGTGATGATCCGGTGGACACAGGCGCGGCCGGTGAGAGGGAGGGTGCACTCCTCGACGATCTTCGGGCTGCCGTCCTTGGCGGTGTGGGTCATGGTGACGATGACGCGGCGGGCGCCGTGCACGAGGTCCATGGCGCCGCCGATGCCGGTGACGAGCTTGCCGGGGACGGCCCAGTTGGCGAGGTCGCCGGTGGCGGAGACCTGCATGGCACCCAGGACGGCGACGTCGATGTGGCCGCCGCGGATCATGCCGAAGGAGAGCGCCGAGTCGAAGTAGGAGGCACCGGGAAGGACGGTGACGGTTTCTTTGCCCGCGTTGATGAGGTCGGGGTCGACCTCGTCCTCGTACGGGTAGGGTCCGGTGCCGAGGATGCCGTTCTCGGATTCGAGCACGACGTGGACGCCGTCCGGGAGGTGCCCCGGGATGAGCGTGGGCAGGCCGATGCCGAGGTTGACGTACTCGCCGTCGTGGAGTTCGGCGGCCGCGCGGGCGGCCATCTCGTCGCGTGACCAGGCCATCAGGCGCCCGCCTTCCGGGTCGTGCGGTTCTGGGACGTACGGTTCTGGGGCGTACGGTCCCCAGTCGTACGGTCTCGGGTCGTGCGGTTCTCGATCTTCTTGTCGGCGGCCTGCTCCGGGGTGAGGGCGACGACGCGCTGGACGAAGATGCCGGGCAGGTGGACGTGGTCCGGGTCGATCTCACCGGGTTCGACCAGTTCCTCGACCTCGGCGACGGTGATCCGTCCGGCCATGGCGGCGAGGGGGTTGAAGTTGCGGGCGGACTTGTTGAAGACCAGGTTGCCGTGGCGGTCGCCCCTGGCCGCGCGGACGAGCGCGAAGTCGGTGCGGATGCCGTGTTCGAGGACGTGCGGTACGCCGTCGAAGTCGCGGACCTCCTTGGGCGGGGAGGCGAGCGCCACGCCGCCGTTCCCGTCGTACCGCCAGGGCAGACCGCCGTCGGCGACCAGGGTGCCGACGCCGGCCGGGGTGTAGAAGGCGGGGATGCCGGCTCCGCCGGCGCGCAGCCGCTCGGCGAGGGTGCCCTGGGGGATCAGTTCGACCTCCAGCTCTCCGGCGAGGTACTGGCGGGCGAACTCCTTGTTGGCGCCTATGTACGAGCCGGTGACGCGGGCGATGCGTCCGGCGGCGAGCAGGACCGCGAGGCCGGAGTCCATGGCACCGCAGTTGTTGGAGACCACGCCGATGCCGGTGATGCCGGTCGCGTACACGGCCTGGATGAGCGTGTTCGGTACGCCGCTGAGGCCGAAGCCGCCGACCGCGAAGGACGCCCCGTCGTACACATCGGCCACGGCCTCCCGGGCCGTGGCCACCACCTTGTCCATCGGTCCGTTTCCTTCCGAGAAATGCTCAGTACACTGACTATCTTCTCTCGAGATGCAGCCTGGCACTGGAATCAACCCAGGTCAAGGTCGTCAGTGCCATGAGACACTTTTGGGCACAGGCATCGCAGGACCACCCGGGGAGAGGACGCACCGTGCCCGCGCTCGACCTCAGCAGCCATCCCGGCCATCTGGCCCGGCGCTTCCAGCAGGCGCACACCCTGCTGTGGAACACGATCGTCTCCGAGGAGGTCACCTCCCCCCAGTTCGCCGTCCTCAACACCCTCGCCGGCGAGGACGGGCTGGACCAGCGGACCGTGGGCGAGCGCGTCGGCCTCGACCGCTCCACCATCGCCGAGGTGGTCCGCCGGCTGGTCGACCGCGGCCTGGTCGACAAGGTCCGCGACCCGCGCGACGGCCGACGCTCGGTGCTGCACGCCACCGACGAGGGGGTACGCGTCCACAAGAAACTGGCGGTGCGCACGGCGCGTATGAACCAGGTCTTCCTCGCCCCGCTGGAACCGGCCGAGCAGGCCCTCTTCCTCGACCTGCTGCGCCGGGTCTCGGACGCCGCCGAGGGGCTGCGCCACCCCACCACTCCCCCGGCGGCGGCCGTCGGCGCGTGAGCCGGCGGTCGCGCCGGGAACGCCGTACCGAGGTCGCGGGCAGGACTCCGGGCCGGGCGACCGGTGACTAGTGCCGGTGCCGGTGCCGGTGACTGGACACGACGCCCGGGCCGGGCAACTGACCGGCGACGGGCGACCGGCAACCTGCGAGCCGCGACCGGTGACACGCGACCGGCAACCAGCGAGCCGAGAGCCGCGACCGGACAAGACGCCCGGGCCGGGCGACCGGCCACGGGCGACCGGCGACCGGCGACCGATGACCGGTGCCCGATGTCCGGCGATCGATGACCGGTGACCGCGGGCGCGACGCCCGGGCCGGGGGGGGCCGAAGATCACCTCCGTCGGGCAAATCCCTGGGCATTGTCAGTGGCCCTCCCTACGATGGTCCTCAATTCCGAGTCCTCCTCGGTGACCTGCGCGTATGCCCGCGTACGGCGCCGAGGTCAGGGCCGGGCCCATCGCGATTCGTGAGGGGGGGACCCCGCGATCGCCCGACCCGCGCCCACGGCCGTCCGTCCGGAGCCGTGCGGTAGCCCCCTTGTGCCCATGAACCTTCCCTCGCTGCCCCAGCCTCCAGGACCGTCCGAACCGTCGGTGAACACCTTCCAGGTCGACCTGCGGGGCCTGGTGGACCTGCTGTCGCACCACCTCTACTCCAGCCCGCGCGTCTACATCCGCGAGCTGCTGCAGAACGCGGTGGACGCGGTCACCGCCCGCCTCGCCCACGACCCCGCCGCCCCCGTGGCCATCCGGCTCACGGCCACGGGCGACGCCGTCGTCATGGAGGACAGCGGTATCGGCCTCACCTCCGACGAGGTGCACACCCTCCTCGCCACCATCGGGCGCAGCTCCAAGCGCGACGGACTGGAGAGTGCCCGGCAGGAATTCCTCGGGCAGTTCGGCATCGGGCTGCTCGCCTGCTTCGTCGTCGCCCGGCAGATCCGCGTCGTGTCCCGGTCCGCCCGCAAGCCGGACGAGCCGCCCGTCGAGTGGGTGGCGAGCGACGACGGCTCGTACACGGTGCGGACGCTGCCGCACGAGGCGCGGACCGAACCCGGCACCACGGTCCGGCTGGAGCCCCGGCCCGGCGCCGAGGAGTGGGCCGAGCCGCGCCGGGTCGCCGAACTCGCCCAGGACTTCGGGTCGCTGCTGCCGCACGAGGTCACCTTCACCGGACCGGACGCCACCGCCCGCCCGCTGACCGAACGGCCGGCCGTGTGGGACCGGCCGTACCCGACGCCCACGGCCCGCAGGGTCGCGCTCGCGGGGCACTGCGCCCGGATTTTCGGCTTCACGCCGCTCGACTCCATCGACCTGGACCTTCCGGTCGCCGGCGTGCGCGGTGTGGCGTACGTCCTGCCGTCCGCCACGAGTCCCGCCGGCCGGGCGGCCCACCGGGTCTATCTGAAGGGCATGCTGCTCACCGACCGGGCGGACAACCTGCTGCCCGACTGGGCGTTCTTCGTCCGCGTCGTCCTGGACACCGACACGCTGCGGCCCACCGCCTCCCGCGAGAACCTGTACGACGACGAGACGCTCGCCGCCGTGCGTGACGCGCTGGGCGTCCGCATCCGTGAGTGGCTCGCCGAGCTCGCGGCCGGCGACCCCGACCGGCTGGCGGCGTTCCTCACCGTGCACCACCTGGGCGTGAAGTCCATGGCGCGGCACGACGCGGAGCTGTTCGCGCTGATGCTGCCCTGGCTGCCGTTCGAGACCAGTGACGGCCGGGTCACGCTCGACGAGTTCGTACGCACCCACCCGCGGGTCCACTTCACCCGGACGGTCGAGGAGTTCCGGCAGGTCTCCCCGATCGCGGCCGCACACGGCCTGGGTGTCGTCAACGGCGGGTACACCTACGACACCGATCTGATCGCCCTGCTTCCACAGGTCCGGGACGGCGTCACCGTCAGCGAACTGGACGCGGGCGCCGTCACCGCGCACCTCGACCCGGTCGGGCCTCAGGAGGAGCTGGCCCTCGCCTCCTTCCTCGCCACCGCCCGCACGCGCCTGGACCCGCTCGGCTGCGACGTGGCGCTGCGTGCCTTCCAGCCCGTGACCGTGCCGGCGCTGTACCTCGACGACCGGCAGGCCCGCCACGAGCGGGACCGTGCGGCGGCCGAGGAGAGTGCCGACGGTCTGTGGAGCGACATCCTCGGCGCCCTGCGCGGCTCGGCGCCGCGGGCCCGCCTCGTCCTCAATCACAACAACCCGTTGGTGCGCCGTGTCGCGGCGATCACCGACGCAGAACTGGCCGGCACGGCGGTCGAGTCGCTGTACGGGCAGGCGCTGCTCATGGCGCAGCGTCCGCTGCGGCCGGCCGACACCTCCCTGCTCAACAGGGCGTTCCTCGGGCTCCTCGAATGGGCCACGCACTCGACCACGGCTTCTCAGGAGGGCGACAAGTGACCACCCCCGAGCACGCGCCCCAGCACTCGCCCGAGGACATCCGCCGGGCCCTGTGGGAGAACAGTTCCGCGCCCAACGGGCTGCTGCGCAACGCCCGCGGCGAAGAACTGGTCGCCGCCGCCGAGTCGACCGGTGATCGCGATCTGCTCCGGCAGGCGCTGTTCGGTCTGATCCAGGCGTACGAGTTCAGCAGCGAGCGCGGCAAGATGCTGGTGCCGTTCGCCCGTCTCATGCAGGAGTGGGACAAGGACCCGTCCTCCTTCGACAGCAACGACAGCCACACCTTCCACTGGATGTTCAAGTGGGTCAGCTCCGGGATGCTCACGCTCCCCGAGATCCCACTCGCCACCATGGAGCAGTGGCTCGCCGAGATGGAGCGCCGCTACCGGCTGGCCGGGTACACCGAGCGAGCCGTACGACAGGGCGAGTTCCACCTCGCCGACCACACCGGTGACATCCAGCGGGCTGCCCGCGCCTTCAGCGCGTGGACGGCGGCGGACCGCGACCGGATGGCCAACTGCCATGCGTGCGAGCTCAGCTCGCAGGGTTCGTACTGGGTGGCCCAGGGGCGGGACGACAAGGCGCTGCGCACCTGGCAGCCGGTGCTCGACGGCAGTTCCAGCTGCATGGAGGAGCCGCACCGCGTCCTCGCCAAGTCGCTGCTGCCGCTGGTGCGGACGGGCGACCTGGACCGGGCACGCGCGAACCACCTGCGTGGGTACCGCATGGCCCGCGGCAACGAGAGCCTGCTGCCGTCGGTCGCCCGGCACATCGAGTTCTGCGCCCTGACCGGAAACGAGGGCAGGGGGCTGGAACTGCTCTCCGAGCACGCCTCACACCTCGCGTCCGACGGCGCCCCGGGGCACCATCTGGACCTGTTGGGAGGGACGCTGGTCCTGCTGCGCCGGCTGCTGGCCCTCGGTATCGGGGACCGGCCCGCGGTCGCCCACGGTGGGCGGCAGCGTACGGTGCGGGAGCTGCACGACCTGCTCGACGCGGACGCATGGGCGATCGCGGCGCGTTTCGACGCGCGCAACGGCAACGACGCCGTGTCCGCCCGGCTGCGGCACAGACTGGAACGGGAACCGCTGCTGGACGGTCTCCCGCTGGGGGTACGGGCGGTACGGCTCGGTGCCGGGGCCATCTCCTCGGCGGGCGCACCCCCGGCCACCGCCGCCGGGGGGCGGAGGGCCCCGAATGGCTCGGCCCTGCCCGAGTTGGTGGCCGAAGCGCGGGAGCTGCGCGCCCAGGGCCACCCGCGCGCCTCGGCCGTCTGGGACCGGATCGAGGCCCTGGTCGCGGAGACGGGCGCGGCCACCGACGCGCTGCTCGCCGCCGACCTGCTCGATCATCGCGCCCTGCGTGCCGGGCGTGCGGGCGAGGAGGGTGCGCGCCGGCTCTTCGAGCAGACCGTCGTGGCCTACCGGAACGCCGGCGAGCCGAGCCGGGCAGCCCTGGCCGAGCTGCGTGTGGTGTCGGCGGCGGCCCAGTCGGGAGCGGAGGCGGACGAGATCCGGGAGCTGTTCGGGACGGCCGCCGCCTCGGCGGAGGCCCTGGACCCGGCCGACCGGACCAGGACGCGGCGGATCGCGACGGTCGCGCTGATGCGGGCCAAGTTCGAGGCGATGCTGCGGGACGGTGGGAGCACGGGGGAGGCAGGGGACGAAGAGGCCGACGACACCTCCCGCTTCGACGCCGATCTGACCGCGTTCGTCACGGAGTTCTCGGCGGCGGCCGGCGAGGGCGAGGGCGACGTCGACGACCTGCTCGCCGAGGCGGAAAGGCTGCGGGCCGACCTGGCCTGGCGTGCCGGTGCCACCGAGCGGGCGGACGCGCTGCTGTCCTCGGCCGCACAGCGGTGCGTCGGCGCCGGGCGCCCGTGGGACGCGGCCGAACTCCTGGCGCGGCGGGCCCGGCTGCTGATGGGGCTGGGCCGCATACGGGATGCCGAGGACGCGGCACGCTCGGCGCTCGCCCACAGTGCCGAGATCGTGGCGGCGGACGAGCTGGGTCCGATCCGGCTGACGTTGGCGGAGGTCCTCTACCAGCAGGACGGCAAGGAGGCGGAGGCGGCCGACCACGCCCTGGAGGCGGCGCACTGGTTCGACGCCGCCGGGGAGTCGGCGGGCGCGGGAGCGTACGCCCGGCTGGTCCTGGCACGGGCCCTCGGGGAGGCGGGGCGTGCCGCCGAGGCCGCCGAAGTGCTGGAGTCGGCACTGCCCGACCTGCTGGAGCACGGTGAGGAGCAGGCGGTACGGGCCCGCGACGCCCTGGCTCGGAACCTGCGGGCTCTCGGCGACCACCGGGCGGCGGCCGAGCAGTACCTGCTCGCCGCGGAGGTGGCGAAGGGCTGGGACCACGCGGGGCCGCACGCCCACTTCGCGACGCTCGGCGCCGAGTGCCTGTCGGCGTCCGGCATGCGGGACGAGGCCCTTGCCGCCTACCACCGGGCCGTCGAGCTCTGGCAGGCCGCCGGCGATGCGGGGGCGCTCGCGCGGGCGCTGCGCGCGCAGGCGTGGCTGGAGGCAGAGGGCGGAGACACGGACGCGGCGAAGGAGCTGATGTCGCGGGCCCTCGCGGCCGTCGACGGGGAAGGCCCGGAGCTGCTGGTGGAGCGCGCGCGGACGTGGTCCCAGACCGCCGAGCTGATGCTCGACGAGCTGTACGAGGACGAGGAGGAAGAGGAGGACGAGGAGGACGGCGGGGACGGCGAACACGGCGATCAGCCCGCGGGAGACGACGGCGAGGAGGCGGGCGCGGCTGTCCGGCGCGAGGCGATACATCTCCTGGAGCGGGCGGACGAGGCGTTCGCCGCGCTGGGCCCGGACGTCCTGGAGGAGCGGACGCGCTGCGTCGTACGGATGGCCTGGACGGAGCGGGAGCTGGGCCGTACCCAGGGGGCCGCCGCGCGGATCCGGGCGTTGATGACCGAAGCCGGTGCTCTGGACACGGACCACGCGCGTTCCGTCCTCGCAAGCCTGGAGCGCACGCTCGACCACCTCACCCGGTCCGACTGACCACCTCGGCGTTCCGGGGTGTTCGGCCGTTCGGCCCGTGTGGTGACCGGCCTTCCGCGGCCCGTGCACCGCTCCTCAAGGGGCGGCGCACGGGGCGCGCCGTACCTGCCACCTCGGGTTCCTGGAGGAGTGCCGCCACTCCTGCCGGCCGACGCCGCGACGGCGGGCCCGGCAAAGGCCACCGCCCGGCAATATCCTCGTCCGGGCCAGGGCCGCCGGCCTGGTCCCGGCTCGGCCACGGCCACGGCCGGGGCCGGACGACGGAAGGAAGGAGCCGCGATGCGTGTGGCGCTGTTCGTCACCTGCGTCAACGACGCGGTGTACCCCGCGACCGGGATCGCCACGGTGAGACTCCTCGAACGCCTCGGCGTCGAGGTGGATTTCCCGGCGGCCCAGACGTGCTGCGGCCAGCCGCAGTTCAATACCGGCTACCGGCGCGAGACCGAGCGTCTGGCGCGCCGTACGGCACGGGCCTTCGAGGGGTACGAGTATGTCGTCACCCCTTCGGGTTCGTGCGCGGCCATGGTGCGCGAGCACTACGCCGGGCTCGGCGAGCCGGGGCTGGGGCCACGGACGTACGAGCTGACGGAGTTCCTGGTCGACGTGCTGGGCGTGACGGACGTGGGGGCGTACTTCCCGCACCGGGTGACGTATCACCCGTCGTGCCACGGGCTGCGGCTGCTGGGGCTCGGCGAGCGGCCGCGTCGGCTGCTGGCGGCGGTCAGGGGTCTGGAGCTGGTCGAGCTGCCGGGTGCGGAGGAGTGCTGTGGTTTCGGCGGGACGTTCGCGGTGAAGAACCCGGCGGTGTCGGTGGCGATGGGCCGTGACAAGGTGCGCAGCGCCGTGGCGACGGGGGCGGAGGTGCTGTGCGGTGCGGACAACTCGTGTCTCATGCACATCAGCGGCGTCCTGCGGCGCGAGGGCGAGCGGGTGCGGGCGGTGCACATCGCCGACATCCTGGCCAGTACGGAAGAGGAGCCGCTGCGGTGAGGGGAACGTATCTGGGCATGCCCGCCTTCCCGGAGGCCGCCGGGGAGGCGGTGGCCGATCCGGTGCTGCGGGGAAACCTGCGGCACGCCACGCACACCATCCGCGACAAGCGGGCCCGGGCGGTGGCGGAGCTGGACGACTGGGCGCTGCTGCGGGAGGCGGGCAAGCAGATCAAGGACCGCACGCTGCGGCATCTGGACACGTACCTGCTGCGGCTGGAGGAGGCCGTCACGGCGGCCGGGGGCACGGTCCACTGGGCGGCGGACGCCACCGAGGCCAACCGGATCGTGACCGACCTGGTGAAGGCGACCGGTGAACGGGAGGTCGTCAAGGTCAAGTCGATGGCGACGCAGGAGATCGGCCTGAACGAGGCGCTGGAGGCCGAGGGCATCGCCGCCTACGAGACGGATCTCGCCGAGCTGATCGTGCAGTTGGGCGAGGACCGGCCTTCCCACATCCTGGTGCCGGCGATCCACCGCAACCGCGGGGAGATCCGGGACATCTTCCGCGACCGGATGGCCGACTGGGGCCGGCCGGCGCCCGACGGACTGACCGACACGCCCGCCGACCTGGCGGAGGCGGCCCGGCTGCACCTGCGGGAGAAGTTCCTGCGAGCGAAGGTGGGGATCTCGGGGGCGAACTTCATGGTCGCCGAGACGGGCACCCTGGTCGTGGTCGAGTCCGAGGGCAACGGGCGGATGTGCCTGACCCTGCCGGAGACCCTGATCTCGGTCGTCGGGATCGAGAAGGTCGTGCCGACGTGGCGTGACCTGGAGGTGTTCCTCCAGACGCTGCCGCGGTCGTCGACGGCCGAGCGCATGAACCCGTACACCAGCATGTGGACGGGGACGGCGGACGCCGACGGCCCGGGCACCTTCCACCTGGTCCTTCTGGACAACGGACGCACCGACGCGCTCGCCGACGAGGTGGGCCGCCAGGCGCTGCGCTGCATCCGCTGCTCCGCGTGCCTGAACGTCTGCCCGGTGTACGAGCGGGCCGGCGGGCACGCGTACGGCTCGGTCTACCCGGGTCCGATCGGCGCGATCCTCACCCCGCAACTGCGCGGCACGGCGAGCGACATCGACGCCTCGCTGCCGTACGCGTCGTCGCTGTGCGGGGCGTGCTACGAGGTGTGCCCGGTCGCCATCGACATCCCCGAGGTACTCGTCCACCTCCGTGGCAAGGTCGCCGAGCGGGGCGGGAAGGGCCACCGGCTGGAGCGGGCGGCGATCAAGGCGGCCACGTGGCTGCTGGACCACCCCACCGCCCTCGCGGCCGGTGAGCGCGTCGCCTCCGCGACCCGTAAGGCGCACCCGTCCAGGCCACCGGGAGCCGGAGCGTGGACCGACGGCCGTGACCTGCCCGAGCTGCCGGAACGGTCGTTCCGCGACTGGTGGAAGAAGAACCGCACATGACCTCCCGCGACCGGATCCTCGCCCGTATCCGCGCGGCCTGCGCCGGCGCGCCGGACGTCCCCGAGCCGGCCCGGGACTACCGTACGAGCCACTCCCCCGACGACCCGGCCGCCCTGCTGGACCTGCTCCACCACAACCTGGTCGACTACCGGGCCCACGTGCACCGCGCCACCGGGGCCGAACTGCCGTCGCTGATCGCCAGGTTGCTCGCCGAGCACGGGGCGGCGTCGGTCGCCGTGCCGCCCGGCCTGCCGGCCGACTGGCTGGCCGCCACGCAAGCCGAGCAGCGCCGCGACACGGTGGAGTGCCCGCTGACCGCGTACGAACTCGACGCCACCGATGCCGTCGTCACCACCTGCGCCCTGGCGATCGCCGAGACCGGCACGATCGTGCTGGACGCGGCGGAGGGCCAGGGGCGGCGTGCCCTGACCCTCGTACCGGATCTGCACATCTGTGTCGTCCGCGCGCCCGGACAGGTCGTCGCCTCGCTGCCGCAGGCGATGCCGCGGCTGGATCCGTCGCGGCCGCTGACCTGGATCTCGGGGCCGTCGGCGACCAGTGACATCGAGCTGGACCGGGTGGAGGGTGTGCACGGTCCGCGTACGCTCGCCGTCGTGCTGGTCACCGCGGGCTGAGCGGACCGCCTCCTCGAAACGAGGTGCTGGGCACCGCTTTCCGGGTACCTCGTCGAGCTGTACGCCGAGACGGCCCGCGTGCTGCGACGCGGTGGCCGCTACGCCTGCGTCACGGGGTGCTGCAACCACGTCACAGGCGGTCGTCGCTCCAAGGGCCGTCAGCCGCATCGACGAGCACTGCACAGGGCCATGGCGGCCAACGGTCCGGTACCGATCAACGTCGTGGACCCGACGGCCCGGACCATCCCGTACCGGGAGCGGTGTGGGAGCGCGCCGAGGCGTACCGTGGGCTGGTAGGCAGCCTGCCGTAGCGCACCTGGAAGGGACGGTGCCTCCCATGCCCGAGAAATCGCTGTTGCAGGGACCTGCCGCCGGTACGCACGCACACGGGCCCTGCCGGGGGGACATCGGCCGGCGCGTCGCCGCGCGGCGGGAGCAGCTCGGTCTGAGCCGCGAGGAGGTGGCCGTACGGGCGGGCTCGGCGCCGGGGTACATCCAGTACCTGGAGGAACAGCCCGCCACGCCGGGGATCGGCTTCCTGCTGCGACTGGCGGACGCCCTGGAGACCAGCGTCATGGAGCTCACCGGCGGTACCGCCGACCTGCCTCCCGGGACCGCGCACGCCCCGCTCCACCCCGAACTCGTCGACCTCGACCTCGACGAATGCCGCACCTTGCTCGGCACCCACGGCGTGGGGCACGTGGCCGTGACGACGCAGGAGGGGCCCGCCATCCTGCCGGTCAACTATCTGGTCACCGATGGCGAGCTCGCGTTCCGCATATCGCCGGACGCGCTGGCGCCGATGACCGGGGACAGCCAGATGGCCTTCGAGGTGGACCACATCGACGACGCGCTGTGCCGCGGCTGGAGCGTCCTGGTCGTCGGGACGCCTCACCCGGTGACGGACCCGGAAACCGTGCGCGGGCTCGACGAGCAGGCGTACAGCGCCCCGTGGAGCGGCGGGGCCGAGGCCCGCTGGGTGGCCGTCACGCCCGCCCGTGTCAGCGGCCGGCGCATCAACGTGCCGTACGCCCACGCATAGGGCGCCCACGCATAGGGCCCGTGGACGCGCTCACCCGGGGAGCGGCAGCGCGCAGACCTCCCCCGGCTCGACCGTGACGGCGACGCCGTCGGCCAGCTCGATGCCGATCGGTTCGCTGCCGGAACCCGGGACGGCGATGTGCAGGTGGCCCGGTGTCATGCGCAGCCGTACGCCCCAGTGACCGCGGTAGCGGAGGGTGAAGTCGTACTCGGACAGCTCCGGCAGCGGCACCGGGTCCAGCCGGAGCACGCCGCCGCGCGTCTCCAGGCCGGTCAGGCCGCGCTGTACGAGGTCGAGGGTGCCCGCCATCGCTCCCAGGTGGATGCCCTCACCGGTGGTGCCGCCCTGGATGTCGGCGATGTCGCCTTCGAGCGCCTCCTGGCAGAACTGCCATGCCTCCGCGCGCCGTACCCGGGCCAGCACCCACCCGTGGACCAGACCGCTCAGGGTCGAACCGTGACTGGTGCGGTACAGGTAGTAGTCCACGGTCCGGTGCCAGGTCGCGTCGTCCAGGTCATGGCCCAGGCGGCGCAGCAGGGCCCGCAGCTCGGCCGGTGAGAAGAGGTAACCGAGCATCAGCACGTCCGCCTGCTTGGACGCCTGGTAGCGGTTGACGGAGTCGCCCTCGGCCTCCAGGATCCGGTCGAGCCGGCGGATGTCGCCGTAGCGCCGCCGCCACTCCTCCCAGTCGAGTTCGGCCAGGTCCCCGAAGCCCTCGAACTGGCTGATGACGCCCTGGTGGAACGGTACGTGCAGGCGGCGCGAGACGTCCTCCCACAGCTCCAGTTCGCCGTGGTCGAGCTCCGTGCGCTCGGCGAGCTCACGCCGGCGCGGTTCGGGCAGGTCACGCAGCAGCTCCAGGGTGCGGGCGAGCACCCAGGCGGCCGTGACGTTGGTGTACGCGTTGTCGTCGAGCCCCGGGCGGTCGGCGTCGGGGTAGGCGTCGTGGTACTCGTCGGGACCGAGGACGCCGCGGATGCGGTAGCGGTCGAGGTCGCGGTCCCAGGCGGCGCGGCAGGCCCAGAAGCGGGCGATCTGGAGCAGCATCTCGGCGCCCTTGGTGTGCAGGAACTCGGTGTCGCCGCTGGCCTCGCAGTACTGCCACACGTTGTAGGCGATGGCCGAGCCGACGTGGTACTGGAGGTGGGAGTGGTCGGGCAGCCAGCGTCCCGAGCGGGGGTTGAGGTGGAGCAGCTGGGTCTCCTCGCGACCGTCGCTGCCGCTCTGCCACGGGTACATCGCGCCGGTGCAGCCCGCGTCCCGGGCGGTGAAACGGGCGCGTTCCAGCCGGCGGTGGCGGTAGGTGAGCAGGGCCCGGGACACCTCGGGGAAGTGCAGGTTCAGGTAGGGCAGAACGAAGAGCTCGTCCCAGAAGATGTGGCCGCGGTAGGCCTCACCGTGCAAGCCCCGGGCCGGGACGCCGGCGTCCAGGTCGGCGGTGTGCGGGGAGAGGGTCTGCAGGACGTGGAACAGGTGCAGGCGCAGGATGCGGCCCGCCTCGTTCGGCACCTCCAGCGCCGCTCGCCGCCACAGCTGCCGCCAGGCGGCGCGGTGGGAGACCAGCAGCGTCTCGAAGCCGGGCGCGCGGCCCACCCGGTCGACGGCGGCGTGCAGGGGGTCGCTGATCGCCGCGTCGCGGGAGGTGTGCAGGGCGACGGTCTTGTCGACGACGACCGGGCTCCCGGGCCGGAGCGTGAGGCGGAAGCACTGGGTGACGCGGCGGTCGGCGTGGTGGACCGTGAGCCGGGCGTCCTCGGCACCGGTGGCGGTCGTGCGGGCGGCCATGCCGATGCGGATGTCCGAGGTCCGGGTACGGCAGCGCAGCCACACCGTGTCGGCGGCGGCGTCGCCTGTGTGCACATGGGTGAGGTGGCGTGAGGCGAGCTGGCGGTAGCGGGCCACTCCGGCGTTGGTCACATCACCGTCGAGGCCGGCCTCGACGTCCAGCGTGCCGGCCCAGTTCTCGGCGGTGAACTCGGTGCGCAACGCGGCGAGGTGCGGGGAGGCCATGTGGACGACCCGGGTCTGGCGCACGGCCAGGCGGCGGCCGTCGTCGTCCTCGTACCGGATGAGGCGTTCCAGGGTGCCGGCCCGCAGGTCGAGGGTCTGGCGGTGGTCGATCAGTTCGTCGCTGTCGGGCCCCAGCCAGGTGCCGGGGGTCTCGGAGTCGTCGATGCGGTAGCGCAGCGGCAGCCAGTTCGGCAGGTTGACCATGTCCTCGTTGCCGACCGTGCGCCCGGCCACCTCGGAGGTGAGGCGGTTGTAGCAGCCCGCCGCGTACGTCCCGGGGTAGTGGACGCCGTCGGCGGAGCACTCGGGGGCGGCGCCGCGGGTGGCGAAGTAGCCGTTGCCGAGGGTGCACAGGGACTCGCGGAGGCTCTCCTTGGCGGGGGTGTATCCCTCGTACTCCCAGGTCCAGTCCGTCACGACGGCGCTCCTTCGTGGGGAGCCGTGAGCAGCTCCGTCAGGTCGTGTACGACGATGTCGGCACCCGCGCGCCGCAGCGCGTCCGCCGTTCCGGGGGCGGCGGTGCGAGCGACGCCCACGACCAGGCCGAAACCGCCGCGCCGCCCGGCCTCCACGCCGGCCAGGGCGTCCTCGACGACCGCGCAGTCGGCGGGCAGCACGGCGAGCCGGCGGGCGGCCTCCAGGAAGAGGGCGGGGTCGGGCTTGCCGGGCAGCCCGAGCCGGGCCGCCTCGACACCGTCGACGCGGACGTCGAACAGGTCCGCCACCCCGGCGGAGGCGAGGATCTCGCGGGCGTGGCGGGAGGCGGAGGCGGCGGCCAGCGGGGTGCCGGCGCTGCGGAGAGCGCGCAGCAGCCGCACCGCGTCCGAGTAGGCCTCGACGCCCCGCGCCCGCAGCTGCTCGGTGAAGAGCCGCTCCTTCTCGGCGGCGACCGCCTCGACCACGGCGGGGGGCGGGAGCGGCCCGCGGGCGGCGAGGAAGGCGGCCGCGCCGTCGATGCGGGACTTCCCGTCGACGTACCGGAGGTAGTCCTCGGTGGCGTCGAACGGTCGGCGGCGGGCGGGATCCTCGGGCGGACGGGCACGGAGGTGAGCGTCGAAGGCCGTCTTCCAGGCCGCGGCGTGGACCCGGGCCGAGTCGGTGATCACACCATCGGTGTCGCACACCACGGCACGCGCCGCCCGCAGCCGGTGGGCGGGGACCTGTGCGGTCATGGGCGGGTCCTCCCGGTCGTCCCTTCGGACCTCGGCGGGTTCCCGGCTATGGGCGGCGTACGCGGAGAGTCGTCACCACCATCCATCGGTCCTCACCATCCGTCGGTCCTCACCATCCATGAGCCGTCACGGTCCGTGAACCGTCTCCCTCCGCGAGCCGTCGCCGTCCGTGAACCGTCGCCCTCCGCGAGCCGTCACGGTCCGTGAACCGTCGCCCTCCGCGAGCCGTCTCCCTCGGTGAGCCGTCACCATCCGTCACCCGAATGTGGAACCTCTTCCGTCTCTTGATCCTCTTCCCTCCCGAAGCGCGCGCAGTCAGCTGAAGAGAACGAGAGAGAGGGAGGTCCGTCGTCGATGGCCCACATGCCGTACGGTCCGCGGCCGCCCCTCGCGGAAAGGCACTCATGTTCAGCAAGGCTCTCGCGCCGGAGTACCAGGGTGCGCTCAGCGCGCTGTCGGTGAATTCGTCGCTCACGGACGTGCTCGCCGCGGCGACCGAACACATGACGGCCGCCAGGCGTGCGGGGGACGCGCACGAGACGGCGCGCGCAGCGCTCGCGGTGGCGGAGGCGCACCGCCGGCTCGGCCATGTCGAGGCCGCGGACCGCGCGTGGAAAGCGAGCTACCGCACGGCCCGTTCGGCCGGGGACGTACCGGCCATGGCGTGGGCGCTGTGGAGCGGCGGCACGCTGGCCCGGCAGCGCGGTGCGCTCGCGCTGGCCTTCCGTCTGCTGCGGTACGCGGCCGACCTGGGCAAACGCGGCGGGGACATCGTCGCCCACGGCTACTCGCTGGCCGGGCTCGCCGAGACGGGCCGGATCCAGGGCGACTACGAGGCGGTCGGCGCCCTGCACGACGAGCTGCTCGCGGAGGCCCGCCAGCGCGGCGAGGCCCGGCACACCGTGTGGGCACTGGAGGGCATCGCCCAGATGCACCGCAACAGCGGCCGGTACGACACGGCGTACGAGCTGTTCGAGGAGGCCGCCGGGATAGCCGCCGCGGCGGACGACCGGCGCGGTCACGCCTGGGCGCTGCGCGGGCTGGCCGACATCGTCTCCGTGCGTGACGGCGACACCGCCCGCGCGCTGGAGCTGCTCGGCCGGGCGGAGGAGGGCTGCCGCGAGATGGACCTGTCGAGCGCGCTGGCCTACAACCACAAGATGCGCGCCAACGTGCTGTACCGGGCGGGGCGGTATGCGGAGGCGCTGGAGACGTACGAGCAGGCGCTGGCCGAGTTCCGCGAGATGGACGAGCCGCGTGGGGAGGCCCTGTCCCGCCTGGGCGCCGTCAAGGCCCGCGCCCGGCTGGGCGTCGCCCATCCGTCCCGCACCGCCGCCGAACTGGCCGACCTGGGCGGCGTCCTGGACCGCATGGGCTTGCGCCACGCCCGTGCCATGGTCGACAAGGCCCACGCCGAGCTCGGCCTGTCCTCCGAGGAGCCCCGCCGATGACCCTCCCCCGGCCCGCTGCGACCGACCCCTCACGCCCCGCCCCGGAGGCTCTGGACCTTCCGGAGCCCCGGGTGCGGCCCACGGGCCCGGAGGCCCCGGAGACCCCCGAGTCCCCGGAGGCCCCGGAGGCCCCGGAGGCCCCGGAGTCCCCGGTGGGCCCCGCCACGGCCGACTCCCCGGTGCGGCCCCGCGTCCCGCGCGCGACGCCCACGCCGCCCGCCCCGGGAAATCCGTCGCCACGCTCGCACTGGAGCACCAGCTCCCGGTGGTGCTTGCGCTGCTCCTCCTCCGGGT
>NZ_JBEPEL010000103.1:0-23184 GCF_040300825.1 Streptomyces sp. NPDC000229 | reverse complement strand
GGAACGCGCCGACAAGGAGTTCGCGCTCGTCACGATGTGCGCGGGCGGCGGGCTGGCGACCGGCACGATCATCCAGCGGCACCGTCCTGTCGCCCGCCGTCGCTACCGGGCCGACCGGCGCGACCGGGCCGGCCGGGCTGCGGCTGGCCGGTGGCAGAGCTGTGGAGGGCGAGCCCGGCGCCGCGCCCCTGGGCGCAGCCGTCGGCGTCCCGGGCGGCCCCGGCGGCAGCCATCCTCCGGACCGTACGCAGGCCATCCTGGAGGCGACCAAGCAGGTCGCGGCGCTGCTGAAGAGCGCGGGCCACCCCTTCGCCCTGGCGGGCAGTGTGGCGGCGTACGCGCACGGGGTGCCGCAGAGCCTCCAGCACGACACCGACTTCGCCATCCTGCGCGAGGACGCGGAGGCGATCGCGCAGGATCTGGAGGCTGCCGGTATCCAGGTGCGCGTGCCGCCGGAGGACTGGCTGATCAAGGCGCGGAGCCATGGCGAGGAGATCGACCTGATCTTCGAACTGGCGCGGCATCCGGTGACGCGCGAGCTGCTGGACCGGGCCCACACGCTGCCGGTCGATTCGGTGCGGATGCCGGTGCTGGCGCCGACCGATCTGGTGGGCAGCCTGCTGGCCGCCTTCTCGGAGCACCACTGCGACTTCGGCGCCGTCCTGCCGATCGCCCGCACGCTGCGGGAGAAGATCGACTGGGACCTGCTGCGCCGGGAGAACGAAGGCTCTCCGATGCCCGAGGCGTTCCTGTACCTGCTGGAGCGTCTGAACGTCATCGAACCACGGGAACCACGGGAGGCAACGCCATGAGCGCCGCCGACACCGCCGAGTACCGCATCGCCCATCTGCGGGACCGGCTGGCGAGCGAGGACATCGCCGAACTCGGCATCAGGATCGAGCAGCGCGGTACGAGCGTCATCCTGTACGGCACCGTCGCCAGCGCGGACTGCCGGGCCGAGATCCTGCGCATCGCCCAGGAGGAACTGGCCGGGCTCCCACTGCGCGAGGACCTGGTCGTCGTCTGCGCGGACGCCCCCGACCACCCCGAGGAGCTGTCGTGATCCGAGTCGCAGCGGTCGGTGACATCCATCTGGGCCCGGGCAGCGCGGGCACCTTGCGGCCGGCCTTCGAGAAGCTCCACGAGCAGGCGGACCTGCTGCTGCTCGCCGGTGACCTGACCCGGCACGGCACGGCCGAGGAGGGCGAGGTGGTGGCCGGGGAGGTGGCCGGGCTGGGGGTGCCCGTGGTCGCCGTCCTGGGCAACCACGACTACCAGAGCGACCAGGAGGCGGAGGTGACCGCGGCGCTCGACCGGGCGGGGGTGACCGTCCTGGAGGGCGAGGGCACGGTGCTGAACATCGGCGGCGTGCGCGTGGGCGTCGCCGGGACGAAGGGGTTCGGCGGCGGATTCGCCGGGCGCAGCGGCGGTGAGTTCGGTGAGCCGGAGATGAAGGACTTCATCCGCTACACCCGGCGCTGCGCGGACGGGCTGCGGAAGTCCCTGACGATGCTGCGCGATGCGGACTGCGCCGTGCGGATCGCGCTGACGCACTACGCGCCGGTGCCGGACACGCTGGCGGGCGAGCCGCTGGAGATCTTTCCGTTCCTGGGCAGCTACCTGCTGGCGGAGGCGGTCGACGAGGGCGGCGCCGACCTCGCCGTGCACGGTCATGCGCACCACGGCACCGAGCACGGCATGACCAGTGATGGCGTACGGGTGCGCAATGTCGCCCAGCCGGTGATCGGCCGGGCCTTCGCCGTCTACCACCTGCCGGTGCACGCCGGGCGTGCCGCGGTGGGCGACGGCGGGGTGAAGGCGGGGGCCGGGGCGGCGGCTCACAAGGCGGGTATCGGCGGTTAGAGGCTCCCGCCGGGCGGGTAACGGAGCATACTGCGACACATAGGGCGCAGCAGGGCGCAGACGGACAAAACAGCAGAGGAGCCGAGGATCGTGACGGACGTTTCGAGCCAGGGTCCCGCCCCCGGCGACGACCGGAAGGTACTCACCAACCGGCAGGGCCACCCTGTCTACGACAATCAGAACCAGCGCACGGTCGGGGCCCGAGGCCCGGCGACGCTGGAGAACTACCAGTTCCTGGAGAAGATCAGCCACTTCGACCGGGAGCGCATCCCCGAGCGGGTCGTCCACGCCCGCGGGGTGACGGCCTACGGCTACTTCGAGGCGTACGGCGCGTGGGGTGACGAACCGATCAGCCGCTACACCCGCGCCAAGCTCTTCCAGGAGCGCGGCAAGCGCACCGACCTGGCCGTGCGGTTCTCCACAGTGATCGGCGGCCGAGACTCCTCCGAGGCGGCACGCGACCCGCGCGGCTTCGCGGTGAAGTTCTACACCGAGGACGGCAACTGGGACCTCGTCGGGAACAACCTGGGCGTGTTCTTCATCCGGGACGCGATCAAGTTCCCCGACGTGATCCACTCCCTCAAACCGGACCCGATCACCTTCGAGCAGCAGCCGCGCCGGATCTTCGACTTCATGTCGCAGACGCCGGAGTCGATGCACATGCTGGTCAACCTGTTCAGCCCGCGCGGCATCCCGGCCGACTACCGCCATATGCAGGGCTTCGGCGTCAACACCTACAAGTGGGTGAACGCCGAGGGCAACACGGTCCTGGTCAAGTACCACTGGATGCCCAAGCAGGGCGTGCGCAGCATGACCGAGGAGGACGCGGCCAATGTGCAGGCCCAGGGCCTGGGCCACGCCACCAAGGACCTGTACGAGGCGGTCGGGCGCGGCGACTGCCCGGAGTGGGAGCTCCTGGTCCAGATGATGGAGGACCACGACCACCCGGAGCTGGACTTCGACCCGCTGGACGACACCAAGACCTGGCCGGAACAGGACTTCCCGCCGAAGCCGGTCGGCAAGATGGTGCTCAACCGGATGCCGGAGAACTTCTTCGCCGAGAACGAGCAGATCTCCTTCGGCACGGGTGTGCTGGTGGACGGCCTGGACTTCTCGGACGACAAGATGCTGGTCGGCCGGACCTTCTCGTACAGCGACACCCAGCGCTACCGGGTCGGCCCGAACTACCTCCAGCTGCCGGTCAACCAGGCCAAGAACGCGGACGTGCGGACCAACCAGCGCGACGGGTTCATGACGTACCACCAGGACGGCCACGGCGAGAACCCGGACGTCAACTACGAGCCGTCGATCCGGGGCGGGCTGCGCGAGGGCCATTACCCCACGCACGACGAGCAGGGCCCGGAGATCCGGGGCAGGCTCACCCGCAAGCGGATCCCGCGGACCAACGACTACATGCAGGCCGGGCAGCGCTATCTGCTGATGGAGCAGTGGGAGCGCGACGACCTGGTGCACAACTTCGTCAATCTGCTCAAGCAGTGCGACCGGCCGGTGCAGGAGCGGATGGTCTGGCACTTCCTGCTGGTCGAGAACGACCTGGGCCTCCGCGTCGGCGAGGGCCTCGGCATCGGCCCGCAGGACGTGGCCCACCTCGAACCCCTGGCGAGCCAGGACCTCACCGAGGAGGACCGCAAGCGGCTGGCCAACCTCGGGGAGAACCCGCCCCGGGACGTCGAGGGACTGACGATGACGCACTGCGTCCCCAACGAGCGGCACGTCGTGACCCGCTGACGCGGTACGCCTGGCAGGGCCCCCGCCCACCCGGGCGGGGGCCCTGTCATGTGCTCACGGTCGGCGCCAGGCGTCGCTCTCCAGGTGGGAGCCGGCCTGCGGGCCCATCCGCAGCATCCCGCCGTCCACGACCCATGAGGCGCCGGTGACGTAGGAGGCGTCCTCGCCCGCCAGGAACGCGATGACCGACGCGACCTCACGGGCGTCGCCCGGCCGCCCCAGCGGCACACCCGGCCGGGACTGCTTGCGCACGTCCTCGTCTTCCTGGCCCGTCATGGGCGTGGCGATCTCGCCGGGCGCGACGGCGTTGACGGTGATGCCGTACTCGGCCAGCTCCAGCGCCATGACCTGGGTGAGCAGCCCCAGTCCGCCCTTGGCCGCGCAGTAGGGCGCCGCCCCGACGCGCGGCTGGTGCTCGTGCACGGACGTCACGTTGACGATCCGCCCGCCCTCACCCTGCTCGATCATGCGGCGTGCGGCGACCTGGGAGCAGAGGAAGGGCCCGATCAGGTCGACGTCGAGCACATCCCGCACGGTGTCGTAGGTCAGGTCCAGGAAGGGCGTGGCGGTGCCGGTGCCGGCGTTGTTGACCAGGACGTCGAGGCGGCCGAGTTCGCCGGCCAGCTCGTCGACGACGCCAGCGGCCTCCGGCAGCCGTGTCAGGTCCAGGTGGGCGACGGCGGCGCGGCGTCCGTGGCCACGTACCTCCTCGGCGGTGCGCCGGGCGCCGTCCTCGTCGGTGTGCCACGTGATGCCGACGTCCATGCCCTGTGCGGCGAGCCGTACGGCGGTGGCGCGGCCGATGCCGGAGTCGGAGCCGGTGACGACGGCGACGGGGGTGCCCCGGTTCACGGGCGGGTTCATCGTGCCTCCTCGGCAAGGGGAATCGGGACTTTGGCGGTACCACGTGACGGGTGAGGCAAAACGGCGTCCGAGGGGTTCCTGTGACTGCAGTGTGGTGAGTGGCTCATGATCGGGCACGTGAATGGGATGCCGGACGTATCAGCACCTGTGATCAAACTGGTGCGGCGGACCACCGAACCCGTCGCGGCGCAGACGCTGCGCTCGACGGCCGCCGCCGTCATCTCCTTCGTCGTCGCCCTGATGGTCCTGCCCGCGCAACCCGCTCCCCTGACGGCCCCGCTGACCGCTCTGCTGGTCGTCCAGGTCACCCTCTACGCGACGCTCACCACCGGCATCCGCCGCGTGAACTCGGTCGTCGTCGGTGTCCTGATCGCCATCGGCTTCACCGCCCTGGTGGGGCTGACCTGGTGGAGCCTCGGTCTGACGATCTTCACCTCGCTGATCATCGGCCGCTTCGTGCGGGTGGACGAGTTCGTCCCCGAGGTGGCGATCAGCGCGATGCTGGTCCTGGGTGTCTCCCAGGCCACGTCGGCGGCCTGGCACCGGGTGCTGGAGACGCTGATCGGTGCCGGGGTGGGCCTGCTGTTCAACCTGCTGTTCGCACCCCCGGTGTGGACGCAGTCGGCCGGGACGTCCATCGACGGGCTGGCGCGCGGGATGGGCCGGATGTTCCGCACCATGGGCGCGGAGATCGCCGAGGGCCACATCCCGTTCCCGCACGCGGCCGCCCGGCTGCACGAGGCGCGGCGGCTGGACCACGACATCGTGGAGGTCGACGCGTCGCTGCGACAGGCGGAGGAGAGCCTGCGGATGAACCCGCGCGTACGGGAGGGGCTGCTGTCCCGGGTGGTGCTGCGGACGGGGCTGGACACCCTGGAGATCTGCGCGGTGGTGCTCCGGGTGCTGACCCGGAGCCTGACCGATCTGGCGAAGTTCCGTACGGAGGAGTCGCTGTTCCCCGAGGACGTGTCGGCCGGGCTCAAGGAGCTGTTCGGGCACATGGCCGACGCCATCGAGAGCTTCGCCCGCCTGATCACCACCCAGGTGGCCGCCAACGCCGAGGAGGCCGAGGAGCGGCTGACCACCGCGCTGGCCGCGAGCCGGGCCACCCGCGACCGGGTCGCCGACATGCTGCTGGAAGACGTACAGGAACACCCCCGGCAGTGGCAGCTCCACGGCGCGCTGCTCGCCGAGATCGACCGGATCCTCGACGAGCTGGACCTCGACAAGCGCAGCGAGCGCCTCATGCAGGAGCTGGACCGCCGCTCGGCGGAGCTCAGCGAGCGCTACCCCCGGCTCGCGGCGCTGCGTCGCCGGCTGCGCGGCGAGGGCGGCTCCGAGCGGCGGCCGGCCGTCGAGACCTGAGCCCTCTGTACGTTCCCGTACGTACCGGGCGACGTGGCAACCGGAGCACCCGTACGTTCCCGTACGCATCGGGTCGCGTGGGGCCCCGTACCTCTTCCGTACGCATCGGGCGTCGGGGGCGTGGAACACGTGCCAGTGTCCGTCGACCGACGAAGGAGGCCCACGTGTCGCAGAGCCCGGAGCCCGTGTACGACCGGATCAGGGAGGAGGTCGCCGCGCGCGCCGAGCGGCTCTGGGACGTGAGCCTCGCGCTGCACCGCGCGCCGGAGACGGCGTTCGAGGAGCGGGAGGCGGCGCGGCTGCTGGCCGGCGAGCTCGAACGGGAGGGATTCGAGGTGGAGCGCGGGGTGGCGGGACTGCCGACCGCGTTCACCGGTCGGACCGGAAGCGGTGACGGGCCGTGCGTGGCACTGCTGCTGGAGTACGACGCGCTGCCGCTGCTGGGGCACGCGTGCGGCCACAACCTGATCGCCGCGGCCGGGCTGGGCGCGGCGCTCGCGGTGCGGGGCGCCCTCGGCGAGCCGGCGGGGTCGCTGCTGGCGGTCGGTACGCCGGCGGAGGAGCGCGGGGGCGGGAAGGTCGTGGAGGTGGAGGCGGGCCTGTTCGACGGGGTCGACGCGGCGCTGATGTTCCACCCAGGCGTGTACAGCTGGGCGTGGGCCCCGCTGACGGCCAGCGCGCAGATCCGGGTGGCGTTCCACGGGCGGGCCGCGCACCCGACCGGCAACCCCACGGAGGGCATCGACGCGCTCGGCGCGCTGATCCAGTTGTTCAACACCCTGGGCGTGCTGGACCGCCGGCTGCCGGCCGGGTCGCACGTCCAGGGCATCGTCACGGACGGCGGCCGGGCCACCAACATCGTCCCGGAGTACGCCGAGGGCCTGTTCGGGCTGCGCGGCGCGACGACGGCCGCGCTGGAGGAGCTGGTGGAGGAGTTGCGCTCGTGCGCCCAGGGCGTGGCGCTGGCCACGCGTACGCGGGTGGAGGTGACCGGTGTGGGCGGGCGGTACGAGCACTTCCGGGACAACGACGTGTTGTCGGGGCTGTTCGCCCACCACCTGGACCGGGCGGGCATCGGCCTTTCGGAGCCCGTGCCCGGCGTGTACCTGGGGTCGTCCGACATCGGCAATGTGAGCACGAGGGTGCCGGCGATCCACCCGTTCGTCGCGATCATGGGGCCGGAGGCGTCGGACCACACGCCCGAGTTCGCCGAGGCGGCGGCGGGGCCGCGCGGGCGCCAGGTCATGCTGGCGGCGGCGGAGGCGCTGGCCTGCACGGCGGCCGATGTCCTGCTGCGTGCGGAGGTGTCCGAGCGGGCGTGGGCGTGCCTCCGGGACAAGGCCGCAGCGGGGCTGTGACAAGGCCCGCCCCCGGGGCCCGGGGGCGGGTCAGTCCTCCACGCTCACCCGTACCGTCTTGACCTCCGTGTCGGCGGCGTCCGGGACGACCATGCCCGCCTCGACTCCGCTGCGGAGGTAGTGCAGGACCGCCGAGTTGAGCCTCTCGCCGGGCAGCGCGGCGGGGATGCCGGGCGGGTACGGGGTGAGCATCTCGGCGGTGACGCGGCCGACGGCCTTCTCCCACGGGACCTGCTCGACCCGTCCGAAGAACGCGTCGCGCGGCAGCATGACCTGCTCCAGGCGGAGGTCGGCCGGGTCGGGCACCTCCACCTGTGGGGCGGGGCGCAGTTCACCGGCGTGGTCGGCGACGTCGCGCAGCGCGGTGAGCAGGGCGTGGGCGCTGCGTTCGTCGTCGGCGTGGGTGAGCTGGGCGCTGGTGCGACGGTGGTCGGACAGGTGCAGGTTGATGCGGTGGTGCTCGCGGATCCAGTCGGCGATCCGGTAGCCGGTCGTGCGAAGGCCGGTGATGTCGACGATGACCTGGAGCGGGTCGAGGTCGGCCGCGCGGCCCGGCCCGCAGAAGTCGTCGCGCCCGTGGACGTGCAGGCCGTCGATCTCGGCGATCTGCGCCCGCACCGTCTTGGCCAGGGCGAGCGCGTCGTCGTAGAGGGCGTGGCCGTGCTGGACCATCTGGCGGCGCCAGCCGTCGAGGGCGGCGTACAGGAGTACGGAGGGGCTCGTGGTGCCCAGCAGGTCCTCGCGGTTCTTGAGGACCTCCGGTTCGATCAGATCGCCCTGGAGGTGGAAGACCGAGCCCTGTTCGAGGCCGGATCCCATCTTGTGGACGGAGGTGACGCAGACGTCGGCACCGGCGTCCATGGCCCAGGTGGGCAGGTCCGGGTGGAACGGCAGGTGGGCGCCCCACGCCTCGTCGACGATCAGCGGTACGCCGTGCTCGTGGCAGGTTTCGGCGATGGCGGGCAGGTCCGAGCAGGTGCCGTACGGCGTCGGGGTCGTCACCAGGGCGCCCCGGGCGTCGGGGTGTTCGGCGAAGGCGGCGCGGAACGCCTCGGCGGACGGCGGGTGGGCGAGGTGGCGTTCGGCGTCCCATTGGGGGTCCACCCAGACGGGGACGATCCCGGCGAGGACGAGGCCGGACACCACCGACTTGTGGGCGTCCCGTCCGACCAGCAGCTTCTCGTGCGGTCCGGCGACCGACAGCATGGCGGCCTTGACCGACAGGGAGCTGCCGCAGGTCGAGAAGAAGGTGTGCTCCGCGCCGACGGCGTCGGCCATCAGTTCCTGGGCCTTGGCGAGGACGCCGTGGGATGAGGTCCGGTCGTCCAGCCCGCTGGTGGCAAGGACGTCCGAGCGGAAGACGGCGTCTCCGAGTACGGCGCGCACGCGGGGGTCGGCGCCGCGGCCCTGTTTGTGGCCGGGCGGGGTGAAGGGCGTCTGGTTCTCGGAGTGGTACGCGGCGAGCGCGTCGAGCACGGGTGCCTGTGAATGGTCCATGGCACCCCGGTGCCCCGCGAACCAGGACAAAAACGGAGCCGATCCCGGGCCGGTCAGGGCCGGGGGCGGACGCGCTGCCAGCGTGGCCGGGCGTCGGCGCCGCGGCGGCCCGCGACGGAGGCACAGCGCGGGCAGACGCGCTGGACGCGGTCGGCGGCGCCGCCGGACTCGGGCAGGACGTCCTGCCAGACGACGTGGGGGAAGCGGGCGAGTTGTGACCGGCTGAGGGAGAGGCCGCAGACGGTCTGGTTCATGCCGGGCTCCCATGCGTGCACCTCCCCGGCGGGCAGCCGGCGGCGGCCCTCCTCCTCGTCCGTCCACTGTCCGGAGGCGGCGACCGCGTACCGCTTGTTCGGGGGCATGCGCGACCGTCAGCCGGCGGCGTTGTCGACGCGCATGCGGACCTGGTCCTCCAGGCGCTGAAGGCTGTGGTCGAGGGCGTCGTTCACCGGAGTCTCGCCCGGGTCGTGGCTCTCGTCGAAGAACGACAGGTGCACGGTCACCTCGCTGGCGCCGCTGCCGATGCCGGCGACCTGGAGCCACCCGGCATAGCTGCCCTGCTCCCGCGTGCCCCATTCGAGGCGCATCTGGTCCTTCCGGGCCCGCAGCAGCGCGGAGGTGTCTTCGTCGGTGCGGTCCTCGTGCACGGTGACGGCGGGCAGCTCGCCGGGGTGCACGTGGAGGGCCTCGGGCATCCAGTTGTCGAGCTGGTCGATGTTGGCGGCCTGGTCGAAGACGTGCTCGGGCAGCGCCGGCATGGTGCGGGAACGCTCGTACTCGGTCATCGCTCCACCGTTCCTCGTTCGTCGGCTGTCGGTCCGTCGAGGGGACGAGTGCCCGGCCTGCGGGAACTGAAGCCGGGCGGGAACGGAAGCGGAGCGGGAACGCGAGAAGCCCCGGCTGGACGGGGGAACCAGCCGGGGCAGTGTGTGGCGGTCGTGAAGGCGTCTTCACAACCGACTCGATGAACGATAAACCACCGAACGGTGTTCGATCCAATCGGCCCCGCGGGTCACGGCGTCGTGCGCACGGTGGCGGTGGCCGGACCGGCCGCCGTCATGGCCTCGGCCGCCTGCGCGGACAGCGGGGTCGCGATGTCCTCCAGCGACTTCTGTTCCGCGGCGACGGCGAAGAAGAGCGCCACCAGACCACCCAGCACCATCAGTGTGGCGCCGATGCAGAAGGCGAGGACCGTTTCCGCGACGACACCGCTCTCGGTGAGACCGGCGAAGATCAGCGGGCCGGAGATACCGCCGGCGGCCGTGCCCACGGCGTAGAAGAACGCGATCGCCATCGCACGGGTCTCCATGGGGAAGATCTCGCTCACCGTGAGGTACGCCGAGCTGGCGCCCGCCGAGGCGAAGAACAGGACCACGCACCAGCTGATGGTCATGGTCGTGGCCGTCAGCCAGCCGTTGGAGAACATCCAGGCCGTCACGAAGAGCAGCGCGCCGGACAGCAGGTAGGTACCGGCGATCATCGGGCGACGCCCCCAGGTGTCGAACAGGCGGCCGAGCAGCAGCGGCCCCATGAAGTTGCCGAACGCGATGACCGCGAAGAAGTACCCGGTCGAGCCGGTGCCGACGTCGAAGAACGTCACCAGGATCGACCCGAAGCCGAAGGTGATGGCGTTGTAGAGGAACGCCTGCCCGATGAAGAGCGCCAGGCCCAGCACCGCCCGCCGCGGGTAGGCCCGGCAGAGCGTACGGGCGATCTGTACGAAGCCGACGCTGTGCCGCTGCTTGATGGTGATCGCCCCGGCCGGCTCGGGCAGCGGGCGGCCGGTCTCCGCCTCGACCTGCCGCTCGACGTCCGCGACCAGCTGCTCGGCGCCCTCCTCGCGCCCGTGAATGAACATCCAGCGGGGGCTTTCGGGCACATGGCGGCGGACCAGCAGGATGACCAGGCCGAGGACGACGCCGAGGCCGAAGGAGATCCGCCAGCCGAGGTCCTTGGGGAGGATGTCGGTGTCCAGGGCGAGGACGGACAGCAGGGCACCGCCCATGGCGCCGAGCCAGAAGCTGCCGTTGATGATCAGGTCCACCCGGCCGCGGTACTTGCTGGGGATCAGCTCGTCGATGGCGGAGTTGATGGCCGCGTACTCTCCCCCGATGCCGAATCCGGTTAGGAAGCGAAAGACGAAGAACCACCAGGGCGAGAAGGAGAGCGCCGTCAGCGCGGTCGCGGCGAGGTAGACCGCCAGAGTGATCAGGAAGAGCTTCTTGCGGCCGAAGCGGTCCGTGAGCCAGCCGAAGAACAGTGCCCCCGAGCACGCCCCGGCGACGTACAGCGCGGCGGCGACGCCGGTGACCTGCGCGCTGCTGATGGCGAGCCCGCTGCCCTCCTCGGAGAGCCGCCCGGCCATGCTGCCGACGATGGTGACCTCGAGGCCGTCGAGGATCCAGACGGTGCCCAGCCCGATGACGATCATCCAGTGCCAGCGCGACCACGGCAGTCTGTCCAGTCGCGCCGGGATCTGGGTCGTCACGGTCCCGTTCGACGCTCGCCCGAGCTCCGGCTCAGTCATGGGTCACCTCCGAGGCGTAAACACGGCGGAGCGGGTACCCCATGATCAATCCGGTGAAACGGCGCCATTGCGTGGTACCCGCGGGGCATGAACGCCGTACGGCCGCTGGCGGTGGTGACCGGCGCCTCCAGCGGGATCGGTCTCGCCCTGGCCGGGGAGTTCGCCCGGCACGGGTTCGACCTGGTGGTCTGTGCCGAGGACGCGGGTCTGGCGGCCGTCGCCGACGAACTGCGCGGCCTCGGCGCGGACGTCACCGCCGTACGGGCCGACCTGGCCACGTACGACGGAGTCGAGCAGCTGTACGCGGCGGTGCTCACCAAGCGCCGCCCGGTCGCGGCCGCCGCGCTGAACGCGGGGGTGGGCAAGGGCGGGGCGTTCACCGACGTCGGCCTCGCCGACCATGCCCGGATCATCGACCTCAACATCAGCTCGACGGTCCACCTCGCGCACCGGCTGCTGCCCGGCATGGTCGCGGAGGGCGACGGCCGGCTCCTGATCACCTCCTCGGTGGCGTCGATGGCGCCGGGCACCTTCCAGTCCGTGTACAGCGCCTCCAAGTCGTTCCTCCAGTCCTTCGCCCAGGCGCTGCGGGAGGAGCTGAGGGGCACCGGGGTGACGGTGACCTCGCTGATGCCGGGCGCGACGCAGACGGCCTTCTTCCGCCGTGCAGGCATGGCCGGCACCCGCCTGGGGCGCATGGTGAAGGACGACCCGGCCGAGGTCGCCGGGGACGCCTTCGAAGCCCTGATGCGCGGCCGGGGCAGAGTGGTCGCCGGGTCGGTGCGGTCGAAGGCCCTGGGCGCGGCCGTCAAGGTGCTGCCCGACCGGCTCAAGGCGGTCGGGCAGCGGTATCTGTCTCAGCCCCGCCCGGGGCGCTGACGGCCGAGGACCTCCGGGTTCGCGCAGTGGGCGAGCGGCTCGCCCCGCAGGAAGCGGGCCGCCTCGCCCGCCACGATCCGGGCCGCCTTGTGCGCCACTTCCCGGCTGGCGCCCGCGATGTGCGGGGTCAGGACCACACCCGGCGTGGACAGCAACCGGGCCCCGGCCGGGACCGGCTCGGCGGGGAACACGTCGAAACCGGCGCCCGCGAGGTGCCCCGAGTCCAGGGCCTCGCACACGGCCTCGTAGTCGACGAGCGCCCCTCGCGCGCAGTTGACGAGCACCGAGCCGGGCGGCATCGCCGCGATCCGGTCGGCCCCGATCATCCCCCTGGTCTCCTCCGTCACGCGGGCGTGCAGGGACACGATCCGTGAGCGGCTCAGCAGTTCGTCCAGCTCGACGAGTTCGGCCACGCCCTCCACCGCCTCGGGCTTCACGTACGGGTCGTGCACCAGCACCTGGGCGCCCATGGCGGCCAGGACGCGCGCCACCCGTGAGCCGATCGCGCCGAAGCCGACCAGGCCGACGACCGAGCCCTCGATCTCGATGCCGCAGTTGTCGTAGTCGTAGTAGTCGCCGCGCCAGACCGCGTGCTTGAGGTCGGTGTGGACGTCGCCGATCCCGCGGGCGGCGGCGAGGATCAGTGCCAGGGTGTGCTCGGCGGTGGCGACGGCATTGCGGCCCGGGGCGAAGCAGACGGCGACGCCGTGGCGGGTGGCGGCCTCCAGATTGGCGTTGACCGGGCCGCCCCGGCTGACGCAGAACAGCTCCAGGTCGGGGCAGGCCTTGAGGATCCGCTCGGTGAGCGGGGCCATCTGGGTGAGGCAGATCCGTACGCCGCGCAGCGCCTCGATCAGCTCGTCCTCCGTGCCGGAGGCCTCGTCGACCTCGGCGACCGCGCCGAACGGGGTGTGCGGCCAGGGCAGTTGGATCTCCCGTACGTCGAGGCCGGTGCCGCCGGGTGCGGCGGCGCGCAGTTCCCGCTCCAGGAGGCGCGGCAGGACGAAGTGGTCGCCGGCGGCGAGGACGGTGGTGGTCACGGTGGTGCTCCAGACGAGTCAGTGGGTGGTCGCGGGTGCGTTGAGCCGCAGCAGGGACGCCTGCCGGCCGGGCAGCAGCCGCAGTTCGGTCAGGGCGCCGTTCTCCAGGGCGGGGAAGACCTGCCGGTAGCGGGCGAGCGGAATGCCGAGGAGTTCGCACAGCACCAGGCGTACGAGGGTGGAGTGGGCGACGACGAGGACACGGCCGTCGGGGAGTTCCCGCGCGACCTCCTCCAGGCAGGCGATGGCCCGGTCGGCCGCCGCCACGGGGTCCTCGCCGCCGGGCAGGTGGTGGGCCACCGGGTCGGTCAGGAAGGCGGCCAGCTCGTCGGGGAACTCCTCGGCCATCTCCCCGCGCGTCAGCCCGTCGCCGCGCCCGAAGTCCACTTCGTACAGCCGCTCGTCGACCCGGGGGGGCAGACCGAGCGCGGTCGCGGCGGGTTCGGCGGTGAGGCGGGCCCGGGACAGCGGTGAGCAGAGGACGGCGTCCAGTCGCTGTCCGGCGGCCCAGGCTCCGAGCGTGGCGGCCTGTTTGTGGCCGAGCTCGGTGAGCGGCACGTCGGTGCGGCCGGCGTAGCGGTTCTCCGCGTGCCACGCGGTCTCACCGTGCCGTACGAGGATGAAGTCGGTCACTGCTCGGCCTTTCTGCGGGCGTGCGCCGCCACGGCCGCGTCCAGCCAGCCGCGTCGGGTCAGTTCGCCGACGAAGTCGAGGTACACGGGGGTCAGCCGGGCGGTTCGGGAGTGGTCGGGGGTCAGTTCCTCAGCGACGCGCACCATGGCGGCCGCCGCCTCCTCCAGGGTGGTGCCCGACGCGGTCGCGGCGAGGACCGCCATGCCGGTGGCGCTCTCGGCGTGTTCGGGAAGGGTGGCCGTACGACCGAGGACGTCGGCGCGCAGCTGCGACCAGTAGGCGTTGCGGGCGCCGCCGCCGGTGAGGGTGAGCGGGCCGTCGACGGGGGCGCCGATGTGGTCGAGGTAGTCGAAGCAGAGCCGTTCGACGCAGGCCACGCCGAGCAGCAGGGCGTGGAACTCCTCGGCATCACCGGTCACGTCGCCGAGGACGAACGGGGTGGCGTCGGGGGCGCGGAAGGGGAAGCGTTCGCCGCCCGCGCCCGTCAGGGGATAGGCGACGGCGGTGGAGCCGGTGGCCGCGGCACGGGCGGTGAGGGCCTCCAGGTCCGCGCCGGGGAAGCGCCGGGCGACGGCTCCGGCGCCGCTGCTGGACGCGCCGCCGGGCAGCCAGGTGCCGCCGGGGCCGCGGTGGCAGTAGACCACTCCCCCGGGGTCGCGTACGAGGTGGGGGCTCGCGCCCTTGAAGACCAGGGTGGTGCCGAGGACCGAGTTCCACGCGCCGGGGGTGAGCGCTCCGGCGCCGATCTGCGCCGCGCAGCCGTCGGTCATGCCGGCGACGACCGGTGTGCCGGCGGGGATCCCGGTCGTCGTGGCGGCCTCCGCGCACACCGTGCCGAGGACGGTGCCGGGCCGGACGACGTCCGGCAGCAGCCCGGCGGGGACGCCGAGCCGGGCCAGTTCGTCGTCCGGCCAGCGCTCCCGCATCAGGTCGTAGCCGGTCTTGAGGGCGTGGCTGGCGTCGGCCGCGACCTGGTGCCCGGCCAGCCGCCAGGTGATCAGGTCGGCCTGGTGGAGCAGCCGGGCGTCGGGGAAGTCGGTGTTGTCCAGCAGCCACAGCAGCTTGGGCAGCGCCCACGAGGGCTGCATGGTGCGGTAGCCGAGCTCCTGCCAGACGTCCTCTCCGGCCTTGTTGACCCGGGTGGTGTAGGCGCGGGCGCGCCCGTCGTCGTACATGAGGCCGGGTGTCAGGGGTCTGCCGCGCTCGTCGGCGAGGAGGACGGTGCCGGACGTGGCGTCGACGGCCAGGCCGCGGACGCGCGCCGGGTCGATGCCGGTGAGGGCCTCGCGGCAGGCGCCGGCGAGGGCGGACCACCACTGTTCGGGGTCCTGTTCGTGGCGTACGCCGTCGCGGTGGCCGGTGAGCGGGCGGGACGCGGCGGCGAGCAGCCGGCCGGTGCCGTCCACGGCGACCGCCCGGGCGCTCTGCGTGCCGAGGTCCAGGCCCAGGTGGACGGCGTCTGCTGTCAGGGCGTCAGACATGGGGTGCTTTCCGTACGTCGGTGGCGGCGGGTGACCAGCCCAGGGAGCGGGCGGCGCCGCGCCAGGTCAGGAACGACTCGTAGCGGGCGTCGTAGAAGGCGCTGCGTCCGGGGTCGGGCTCCCAGCCGGAGCGCATCCGGACGTACGTGGCGGCGGCGGCGCTCATGCTGGGCTCGGCGCCGCTGAGGACGAGCCCGGTCAGGAACGCGCCCTTGGCGCCGAGTTCGGTGTCCGCGCTGCGGGCCGTGGGGACGCCGGTGACGTCGGCGATGAGGCGGCACCACTGGTCGCTGGCGGAGCCGCCGCCGCACAGGCGCAGTTCGTGGACGTCGGTTCCGGACGCCCGGAGGCAGTCGCGGACGACGAGCGACAGGCCCTCGAAGACGGCACGGGCGAGGTCGGCGGGTGTGTGGTCCAGGGTCATGCCCCAGAAGGTGCCGCGGGCGCGCGGGTCGAGGAAGGGGGCGCGTTCTCCGGCCGGGGAGAGGTACGGCAGGAACGCCGGTCCGCCGGGCGTGGGTTCGGTGCCGAACGCCAGTTCGCCGAGGGCGGCGGGGCCGTCGACGGCGAGGAGGCGGGAGGCCCAGTCGAGGACCTCGGTGCCGGAGAGGGTGGGGAAGGCGCGCAGGATGCGTTCCCGGCCGCCGTAGGCGATGTTGATGCCGCACGGCTCGCCCGAGGTGTCCACCTGGCGGGTGACGATCTCGGTGCACAGGGTGGTGCCGAGGATGGCGCAAGCCTGGCCGGGGTCGACGACGCCGGTGCCGCGGGCCGTGGCGGCGATGTCGTAGGGGGCCATGACGACGGGCAGACCGGCCGGGAGGCCCAGTTCGCCCGCGGTGCGGTGGGTGATCTCGGCGATGCGCTCGTTCTCGCCGAGGACCTTCGGCAGGAGATGGGCGTGCGGGCCGAGCCCGAACAGGTCGATGATCGCCGGGTCGTAGGCGCCGGTGGTGTGGTCGAGGAACGGGGCGGACGCGTCGGACTCGTCGATGGCGCACACCCCGGTGAGCTTCAGGAACAGCCACCCGGCCGCCGTCAGCGCCGTACGGGAGCGCTCCAGGCGTCCGGGGTCGTGGGCGGCGAGCCAGCTGATCACCGCGTTCGGCATGCCGCTGCATGTGAGGGAGCCGTTGCGGCGGTAGGCCTCCTCCAGGACGCCGTCGGCGGCCCATCGGGTGAGCAGGTCACCGGCACGGCCGTCGGACCAGAGGATGGCGGGCCCGGTGGGACGGCCCTCGTCGTCGACGAGCCAGCAGCCGTCGCCCTGGGCGGTGAAGCTCACCAGCCAGACCGGGTCGTGGCCGGAGCCGAGCTGGGAGAGGGCACTGCGCACCGTGAAGACCACGCCGTTCCACACGGCGTCCATGTCCTGCTCCGCCCAGCCGGGGCCGGGCCGGGACACCTCGGTACCGATGCGGGACAGCGCTATTTCCTGACCCTGGTCGTCGAAGACGACCGATTTGATGACGGACGTGCCGACGTCGATGGTGAGAACCGACATGACTGGAATACCTGCCCCTTCACTCGCGGACGCCAGGTAAACGTGCGGCCGGGCGGAGCGTCAATCGGCCGTGCGATTATCCCGTGCCCGGCTGTGGCCGCCATGTGAGGTCGGGGCCCCTGGCCGCTCCGCCGGGCGGCGGCACCGTGCCGCCGTGTTAACTTCACGTGAGATTCGCACGGTGTGGCAAGGAGCCGGACGTCATGACCCGAATGGACGCCCAGGAGGAGCGGCGGCGCAGCCTGCGCGAGCTGGTGACGGCCAAGGGGTTCGTGCGGACGAACGACCTGGCCGACGAGTTCGGCGTGAGTGTGATGACCGTCCACCGCGATCTGGACGCGCTGCAGGCGCAGGGCTGGCTGCGGAAGGTGCGGGGCGGGGCGAGCTGTCTGCCGTCGACGCAGTTCCACGGCAGCGTGAGCGAGCGCATGACGACGATGGCGCAGACCAAGCACCGGCTGGCCAGGGCCGCCGCGGAGCTGCTCGCCCCCGGGCAGATCGTGATGCTGGACGACTCGACCACGTGCCTGAGCCTGGCCCGCCAGATGGCCGATCACACGCCGCTCACCGTGATCACCAACTCGCTGCCGGCCGTCACCGCGCTGTCCAGGGAGCCCGGGGTGTCACTGATCGCGCTGGGCGGCACGTACTTCCCGGCGTACGACGCCTTCATGGGGCTGCACACGGCGCAGAGCGTGGAGTCGTTCCGGGCCGATGTGCTGTTCATGTCGACGACGGCGGTGACCGGGGACCGCTGCTACCACATGTCGCCCGAGACGGTGCAGGTCAAGCGGGCGATGATGGGCTCCGCCTCGCGCCGGGTGCTGCTCATCGACCACACCAAGTTCGCCAACCAGGGGCTGTACGCCCTGGCGCCGCTGACCGACTTCGACCTGGTCCTGGTCGACGACGCGGCGCCGGCCGCCCAGGTACGGCGGCTGCGGGACATGGGCGTGGACGTACGGACGGTCGACACATCGCGCTGACGGCTGCGGAGATCACAAAGACCGCGTGAAGGTAACACCGTCTTCACCTGACGTCCGACCGGGCACCCTGCGCCGATCAGGCCTGTGACCTGAGGCGATGCCGACCGTCTGGCTGCCGGGCGGACCGCTGCTCCATCGATTTCACGCCACCAGCCGGACACGTCGCGGGGTTTTCCTCCCACTCATTGACGCCCTTTCTCACACGGCCGTTTCATCATGACGCCTCAGGGCACCGCTCGGCGCTCTCCCCCGGCGCCCGCCCGGCGCGCTCCCCGCGCTTTCCCGCGCTTTCCCCGACTTTTCGAAAAAGGTGGTTCTCGTGGCCGTCGTTCTGGACCCGTCGTCTTCCGCCGAAGACGCACCCGCGAGGCATTGGCTGGACAGGATCGGAATTCCCCGAGCACTCGCCTGGGGATTTCTGGGCGTCCTCGTCTTCATGATCGGAGACGGGGTCGAGTCCGGTTACCTGGCGCCGTACCTCCTGGACGAGGGCATGTCCAAGGAGCGGGTGGCGGTGCTGTTCAGCGTGTACGGCGTCACCGCGAGCATCGCCGCCTGGTTCTCCGGCGCCCTGTCCGACCTGTGGGGGCCGCGCCGGGTCATGATGCTCGGCCTGGGCATCTGGGGCGTGTTCCAGGTGGTCTTCCTGGTCTTCGCCGTGCCCGCGGTCGACTTCTGGCTGCTGCTCCTCAGCTACGGGCTCCGCGGGTTCGGCTATCCGCTCTTCGCCTACGGCTTCCTCATCTGGGTCACGGCGGTGACGCCGAAGCGCCGGCTGGGTTCCGCGGTGGGCTGGTTCTGGTTCGCCTTCACGGGCGGCCTGCCCACGCTGGGGTCGCTGGTCGCCAGCTTCGCGGTGCCGCGGATCGGCGCGTACAGCACGCTGTGGCTGTCGCTCGGGCTGGTCGTGGCGGGTGGCGCGATCGCCCTGCTGCTGGTGCGCGAGCCCACCGGCCGAAGCCGGCTCGCCCCCGCGGGGGAGCGCCCGGTCGCCACCCTGATCGGCTCGCTCGCGATCATCTGGCGCAACCCGAGGATCGGTACGGGAGCGGTCGTGCGGGCCATCAACACGGCACCGCAGTTCGGGTTCCTGGTGTTCCTGCCGGTCTTCTTCACGGACACGCTCGGTTTCACCCTCAGCGAGTGGCTCCAGCTGCTGTCCGCGATGTTCGCCACGAACATCTTCTTCAACCTGATCTTCGGCGTCGTCGGCGACCGCATCGGCTGGCAGCGCACCGTCGCCTGGTTCGGCGGGGTCGGCTGCGCGGTGACCACGCTGCTGCTGTACTACGGCACGGTGTCGGCCGGTGACAACTACGCCCTGGCGATGGTGCTGGTGAGCCTCTTCGGCGCGACGCTCGCCGGTTACGTACCCCTGTCGGCGCTCATGCCGTCGCTGGACCCGGCCCACAAGGGCCAGGCGATGTCGGCCCTGAACCTGGGCGCCGGCGCCAGCACCTTCCTCGGGCCGGCTCTCGTGGGCCTCTTCCTCGGGCCGCTGGGGGTCCAGGGCGTGATGTGGATCTTCGCGATGCTGTACCTGGCGAGCGCCGTCATGGCCCTGTTCCTGAAGCTGCCGGAGCCGGTAGCCCCGGGGGCGCCGGGGTACCCGTCCCCCGGCCCGGCATCGCGGGCCCGGAACGAGTCTCCGGAGGCGTAGCCATGAGTGATGCGTGGGACTACCCGACCCCCTCCCAGGCGGAGGGTGAGCGGGAGCCGGGTGTCGACGAACACCCCGACGTGGCCCGCTCCACTCCGTCCCAGGCGGAGGGTGAGCGCCTCACGAACGAGGAGGAGCAGGCCCAGCGCGGCAGCAAGGAGAAGAACCGCGGATGAGGCGGTGACGGTGCGGGGCGGGCGGTGGAGCGCTCGCCCCGCACCGCTGTGCGTCGGTCCTCGGCCCAGCGGTGGGGCGCGGGTGGATCAGCCCCCACGGGGATGGGGCTCGCGCCGACCCCGCCTGGGCGGTCGGCGCGGGCACCGCCGCACTGCCGGCGGGTGCGCGGGTGCGACGGCGGGCGCCCCGCGCCGGGTCCTGGGCGGCGGCGTGCCGGGACGGCTGCTCCTGGGCGCGCGGTTCCTCGCGGCGGGTGTCCGCGGGGCCGGCGGTCCGGTGGGCGGACGAGCCGCGTACGGCCGGGGCGGAGGAGCCGCGGTCCCCCGACCGGGCGTGCCGAGGGCCCTGGCGTCGCCGCGGGTGGGGTCCCCGGTCAGGAATGCTCCGCGATCAACGGGGCACCCGGCGGTACGGAGCGGGCTGCACTGCACAGCCGGAACCAGCGGCAGGTAGAGGCCCGCTCCCCGTCTTCGAGGAGTTGTGGTGATTGATTCACATGGGGTTGAGGAGGACGCTGAGGTCGCGGGTGTGCCGGGGGGTGCCGTATGTGCGGGCTGAGCGGTGAGATCCGCTTCGACGACCGGCGACCCGATGTGGCCGCGGTGGAACGCATGACGGACCGGCTGGCGGCCCGGGGGCCGGACGGCCGGGGCATCTGGTCGCAGGGGCCCGTGGCACTGGGCCACCGCCGCCTGAAGATCATCGATCTGTCGGAGCGCGGCGCCCAGCCGATGACGGACACCGAGGCGCAGCTCACCGGGGTGTTCAACGGGTGCATATACAACTACCAGGAGGTGCGCGCCGAGCTGCGCGCCCTGGGGCACCGGTTCTTCTCCACCTCGGACACCGAGGTGATCCTGAAGGCCTACAGACAGTGGGGCACGGACTGCGTCGATCACTTCATCGGCATGTTCGTGTTCGTGATCGTCGAGAACGACACCGGCCGGGTGGTGCTGGCCAGGGACCGACTGGGCATCAAGCCCCTGTACCTGGCCCAGGCACCCGGCCGGCTGCGGTTCGCCTCCACGCTGCCCGCCCTGCTCGCGGGCGGCGGAGTCGACACGTCGCTCGACCCGGTCGCGCTGCACCAGTACCTGAGCTGGCACGCCACAGTGGCGGCGCCGCGCACGGTGCTCGCCGGGGTGCGCAAGCTGCCGCCCGCGACGGTACGGGTGGTGGAGCCGGACGGCTCGTACCGGGACCGCTGCTACTGGCAGCCGTCGTACACGCGCCGCCCCGAGTTCGCAGGCATGGACGCCGGTGACTGGCGGGACGCCGTGCTGGACGCGCTGCGGACGGCGGTGCGCCGCCGGATGGTCGCCGACGTGCCGGTGGGCGTGCTGCTGTCGGGCGGTCTCGACTCGTCGCTGATCGTGGGCCTGCTGGCCGAGGAGGGCCAGAAGGACCTGGCCACGTTCAGCGTGGGGTTCGAGTCGGAGGGCGGCGAGGAGGGCGACGAGTTCACCTACTCGGACCTGATCGCGCGGCGCTACGACACCGACCACCACCAGCTGATGGTGCCGTCCGACCGGGTCTCCACCGCTCTCGACGGGGCGATCGCGGCGATGAGCGAGCCGATGATCAGCCACGACGTGGTCGCCTTCCACCTGCTGTCCGAGCTGGTCTCCAAGGAGGTCAGCGTCGTCCAGAGCGGCCAGGGCGCCGACGAGGTGTTCGCCGGCTACCGCTGGTACCCCGAGATGGCCGCCGTCGAGCGGGAGCGCGAGCCCGAGAGGTACGCGGAGGTGTACTTCGACCGGCCGCACTCCGACATGGCCCGCATCCTCCAGCCGCACCTGCTCACCGACCACGACGTCTCCGGCCGGTTCGTGCGCGAGCACATGGCCGCGCCCGGCGCCGAGACCGCCCTCGACGCGGCCCTGCGGCTGGACACGCACGTGATGCTGGTGGACGACCCGGTCAAGCGGGTCGACAACATGACCATGGACTGGGGGCTGGAGGCGCGCACACCGTTCCTGGACCACGAGCTGGTGGAGCTGGCCGCGGCCTGCCCGCCGGAGCTGAAGCTGGCACAGGGCGGCAAGGGCGTGCTCAAGGACGCCGGGCGGGCCATGCTGCCCCGCGAGGTCGTCGACCGGCCCAAGGGCTACTTCCCGGTGCCGGCGATCCGCCACATGGCGGGCCCCGTCCTCGAACGGGTCCGTGAGGCGCTGTACTCGCCCGAGGCGAAGGCACGCGGCCTCTTCCAGGAGGAGTACATCGCCGAGCTGCTCGCCGCCCCCGACGACCACCGTACGAAGCGCGGGGCGAACGCCCTGTGGCACGTAGCGTTGCTGGAGATATGGCTGCAGACGCACAGGATCAGCTGACCCGTGCCACCTCGGCGGCACCCGTGCCGGTGCCGCTCGCCGACGCGGCCGGCCCACGGGACACCCCCCAGCCGCTGATCTCGCACGGCTGCTGGTACCCGTCGGCCGACCCCACCGGCGAGCGCGTGGCGTTCATCTGCGACCGGACGGGGGTGCCCCAGCTGTGGACCGGCCCGTCGGCCGGGACGGCCGCCGCCGACGGAGGGGGCATCCACCTGCTCGACTCCGACCCGGACCCGGTGACGGAGGTGGCGTGGTCGCCCGACGGACGCTGGATCGCGTACACGGTCGCGCCGGGTGGCGGCGAGCACACCCGGGTGCTGTGCGTCCGACCGGACGGCACCGGGCGGCGGATCCTGGCGGGTGCGGACTCCGGCAGCTCGGCGTACCTGGGGTGCTGGGCGCGCGACGGCTCGGCCGTGGCGGTCACCGTCGCCGAGCCCCCGCCCGCCCTGGGCCCGTCCGCGCCCGACGACGCCGGGGCGGAGGAGCCGGACGCCTTCGGGGAGCTGCCCGCCGACTGGGCCGAACGGGACGGCCACGCCACCCTGCTGGGCGGCGCGCACCGGGGCCACGCCGGGCCGGGAGCGGACGAGGCGGCACCGGACGGGGCCGTACGGGACCGGCTCAGCGCCTATCTGGTCGACCCCGACGGGGTGGCCTCGCCGGTGCTGGTGGCCGCCGAGAGCGGCGCCGCGACGCTGCGGGTGTGCGACGTCAGCGACGACGGGCGGCTCGCGCTGGTGCGCCGGGGGCCGCGCGGACGGCGGGAGGCCGTGGTGGTGCGCACCGCCGGCCTGGGTACGGGCTCGGTGCTGCGGGTGGCCGACGGTGACCCGTGGATCGGCCGGTTCTCGCCCGACGGGCGCACCGTGTGGCTGCGCAGCGACCACGAGCGGGAGTTCGCGGCCCTGCTGGCCGCCGGGCTGGACGGCGAGGGGCGGCGGACGGGTCTGTCGGTGCTGGCCGAGCGGGAGGGCAGCGACCTCGAACTGCTGGCGTTCGCCGAGGACGGGCGGACCGCCGCGCTCGCCTGGAACGTGCGGGGCGCCAGCGAGTTCCAGACGCTGGGCCTTCCGGCGGCCGAGCCCGCCGCGTCCGCGCCCGGCGGCGCCACCGGGACGGTGCCGTGGGGCGGCGCCACCGGGACGGCGCCGCCCCATGACGTGGCGCTGCCGCACGGGGTGACCGGTGCGTTGCTCAGCCCGGTGGCGCCGAGCGAGTGCCGGGCGTGGGACGTGCTGGAGGTGCGGGACGGTACGACGACCCGG
>NZ_JBEPEL010000102.1:0-24103 GCF_040300825.1 Streptomyces sp. NPDC000229 | reverse complement strand
GACCGCACAGGTCCCCGCCCACCGGTGGGGCGCCCTTCCCGTACGCGTACGTCAGTGACCGGCGTCGTGCGACGCCGATGCGGAGTCCGAGGGGGCCTCCGGGGCCTCGTCGCCCTCGTTCGGGGCGTCCGGGGCGGCCGGGGAGCCGCTGGGGCTGCCGGTCGGGGCGCCCGACGGCGGCGCGGGCGGGACGGACGTCGGGGGCTTCTGCTCCCCGGGCTTCTGCGGCACCTCGGCCGGGCCGTAACCCGCGAAGTAGCTGGTCGCCGGGACGACGAACGCCCGGAGCCGGACGTCGCCGGTCTCGCTGAGCTTGAAGACGACGTCCTGGACGTCACCGTTCTTCGACGCCTCACGGCCCTTGTCGATGACCGCCGACGCGTTGCCCTTGCCGCCGATGAGGACCGAGCCGCCCGCCGGGACGACGATCGGGCCGGAGCCGCCTGCGGCGGTGAGCTTGACCGGGAGCTTCGAGCCGGGCAGCTCGATGGCCTCCAGCGTCTCCGCCTTGGCGCCGTTGTTGAAGAGCATCGCCGAGACGACGGCGGGACCCTCCGCGTCGGGCTTCGGCTGCGTGATCACCACCGCGTTCTGGATCTTGACGGTGCCGACCGAGGTGGCGGCGTTGTCCGGCCTGACGCCGAGGGTCTGCGCGTCGTTGCCCGCACCGCAGGCGGAGAGCGAGGCGATCGAGAACACGATGGCGGTGGCGGCGAGGGCGCCGCGTCGAAGGCTGCGGCTCACGGCGGCGGCAACTCCTAGGACGTACGGACGGAGGGACGGGCACGGTCTGGTGGTACTGGTTCTCCGGCCGACCCCCGGGGCCCGGCCTTGAGAGCGGGCCCTAAGGATCAGTCGGCGCGCTCAGGTTACCGACCCCTCCACCTCGCCCCGCACCCGACCCGCCCCACTCCCGCGTCAGGGACCCGCGCCGCGCCGGCCGCGCGTCCGTCTTCCCGGCAGTTGGTCCCCCGTTCACATAACCGCTCTTGATCAATTCCAGGGTGGTCCCGCATTCCTTGCGAAATGCCCCGGACGATCAAGCCCGCGGTCGACGCGTGCCCCGCAGTCGCCAATTTCGACAAACGCCCGGGACCACCGTCCGTACGGGTGAGCGGCGGCCGAACGGAGTACGGGAAGTTCACCTCATGGAACCCGGCAAACCGGGACGATCGGCCTCTCCGGACCACCCGTCGAGGGGTGTGACGTGCTCGTTTCAGCCCGCCCGCACAGCCGCTCCGACCTGCGAATACCCGCTTCCGGAAGCCCTCCGAAGCACGTTCCTGTTGCTGTTGTCAAGCCCCGAGATATGCCCTGACCTGCGAAAACGCCATTCAGAAGAAGCCGTATCCGTGTTACCCTGGATAGCCACGGAAGGGGTACCTGTCACATGACGTTCAAGGTTGGCGACACCGTGGTCTATCCCCATCACGGGGCCGCGCTGATCGAGGCCATCGAAACTCGCCAGATCAAAGGCGTGGACAAGACCTACTTGGTGCTCAAGGTCGCCCAGGGCGACTTGACGGTTCGTGTGCCAGCGGACAATGCGGAGTTCGTCGGCGTGCGCGATGTGGTCGGTCAGGATGGACTGGACCGGGTCTTCGAGGTGCTTCGCGCACCCTATGCCGAGGAGCCGACGAACTGGTCCCGTCGCTACAAGGCAAATCTCGAGAAGCTCGCCTCCGGCGATGTCATCAAGGTCGCCGAAGTGGTGCGTGACCTGTGGCGCCGTGAGCGCGAGCGCGGTCTCTCCGCCGGAGAGAAGCGCATGCTCGCCAAGGCGCGCCAGATCCTCGTCAGCGAGCTCGCCCTCGCGGAGAACACCAACGAAGACAAGGCCGAGGCCCTGCTCGACGAGGTCCTCGCGTCCTGACGCGCAACGCGTAGCTGATGTGACGCGTAGCTGATGTGAAGCGATGCCGCGGTGCCCGCTGACATGCTGTGACAGACAGCTTAGTCGCCGGGCGCTGCGGCATGTCCGGCTCCGGGCCGGCTTCCAGCCATATGTGCTGCTGTTCGGGCCTGTCCGGACGCCAGGCGCAGCTCGCTCGACCAGGGTCACGGAAGGGTCCGGTCAAGGCGTTGCGCCGCCCCGCAGAGGCCATACCCAGATCGGCCGAGTCAACAAACCTGCCGGAGTGCAACCGATGTCAGACGCAGCACCCCCCGTCCGCACCGCCGCGGTGATCCCCGCGGCCGGTCGCGGTGTACGGCTCGGCCCGGGCGCCCCCAAGGCGCTCCGCGCGCTGAACGGGACGCCCATGCTCATCCACGCGGTCCGCGCCATGGCGGCCTCCCGCGCGGTCTGTCTCGTCGTGGTCGTCGCCCCGCCCGACGGCGCGCCCGAGGTCAAGAACCTCCTCGACACGCACGCGCTGCCCGAGCGGACGGACTACCTCGTCGTCCCCGGCGGCCAGACCCGCCAGGAGTCCGTCCGCCTCGGCCTGGACGCGCTGCCCGACGACATCACCACCGTCCTCGTCCACGACGCGGCCCGCCCGCTCGTGCCCGTCGACACCGTCGACGCGGTCATCGAGGCCGTCCGCGACGGCGCCGTCGCCGTCGTGCCCGCCGTACCGCTCGCCGACACCGTCAAGCAGGTCGACCCGCGCGAGAAGGGCAAGCCCGAGCCGGTCCTCGCCACGCCCGACCGCGCCACCCTCCGCGCCGTACAGACCCCGCAGGGCTTCGCCCGCGACACGCTGGTCCGCGCGCATGCCACCGTCACCGACAACGTCACCGACGACGCGAGCATGGTCGAGCAGCTCGGCGAGCCGGTCGTGGTCGTCCCCGGCCACGAAGAGGCGTTCAAGGTGACCCGCCCGCTCGACCTCGTCCTCGCCGAGGCGGTCCTCGCCCGCAGGAGGGCCAACGATGGCTTCTGACGCCATGAACCTCCCCCTCGTGGGCATCGGCACCGACGTCCACGCCTTCGAGCAGGGCCGCGAGCTGTGGTGCGCCGGCCTCCTGTGGGAGGACTCCGACGGCTACGGGCTCGCCGGGCACTCCGACGGCGACGTCGCCGCCCACGCCGCCTGCGACGCGCTGTTCTCCGCCGCCGGCATCGGCGACCTCGGCGCCCACTTCGGCACCTCGCGCCCCGAGTGGTCCGGCGCGTCCGGCGCGACGCTGCTCGCCGAGGCCGCCCGGATCGTCCGCGCCGAGGGCTTCGAGATCGGCAACATCGCCGTCCAGGTCATCGGCGTACGCCCGAAGATCGGGAAGCGGCGCGACGAGGCCCAGAAGGCGCTGAGCGCGGCGGCCGGAGCACCCGTGTCGGTGTCCGGCACGACCACCGACGGCCTTGGACTCACCGGCCGTGCGGAGGGCCTCGCCGCCATCGCCACCGCTCTGCTCGTCCGTAGCACCTGAGGCACGGGGCACTGGCACCGGCCCACTACCCTGGAGTGGTGACTATTCGTCTGTACGACACCAGCGCCCGGCAGATCCGCGACTTCACCCCGCTCACGCCGGGCTGCGTCTCGATCTACCTGTGTGGTGCCACCGTGCAGGCCGCCCCGCACATCGGGCACATCCGGTCGGGACTGAACTTCGACATCATGCGCCGCTGGTTCGCCCACCGCGGCTACGACGTCACGTTCATCCGCAACGTCACGGACATCGACGACAAGATCATCACCAAGTCCGCGGACCAGGGCCGCCCCTGGTGGTCGATCGGGTACGCGAACGAGCGCGCGTTCAACGACGGGTACGAGGCGCTCGGCTGCCTCCCGCCCACCTACGAGCCGCGCGCCACCGGCCACGTCCCCGAGATGATCGAGATGATGCGCGGCCTCATCGAGCGCGGCCACGCCTATGTCGCCGACGGCAGCGTCTACTTCGACGTCCGCTCCTTCCCCGACTACCTCTCGCTGTCCAACCAGGACATCGACGACCTGCGCCAGCCCTCCGAGGAAGGCATCACCGGCAAGCGCGACCCGCGCGACTTCGCCATGTGGAAGGCCACCAAGCCCGGCGAGCCCGACTGGGAGACGCCGTGGGGACGCGGCCGCCCCGGCTGGCACCTGGAGTGCTCGGCCATGGCGCACAAGTACCTCGGCTCCGCCTTCGACATCCACGGCGGCGGACTCGACCTGGTCTTCCCGCACCACGAGAACGAGATCGCCCAGGCCAAGGCGTACGGCGACGACTTCGCCCGGTACTGGGTGCACAACGCCTGGGTCACCATGAGCGGCGAGAAGATGTCCAAGTCGCTCGGCAACTCGGTGCTGGTCTCCGAGATGGTCAAGCAGTGGCGCCCCATCGTGCTGCGCTACTACCTCGGCACCCCGCACTACCGGTCGATGATCGAGTACAGCGAGGAGGCCCTGCGCGAGGCCGAGTCCGCCTTCGCGCGCATCGAGGGCTTCATCCAGCGGGTCGTCGAGAAGGCGGGCGGCGCCGTCGAGCCCGCCCCCGAGGTCCCCCTCGCCTTCGCCGAGGCCATGGACGACGACCTCGGCGTGCCGCAGGCGCTCGCGATCATCCACACCACCGTCCGGCAGGGCAACAGCGCGCTGGCCGCCGACGACAAGGAGGCCGCCGTCGCGCGCCTCGCCGAGGTCCGTGCCATGCTCGGCGTCCTCGGTCTGGACCCGCTCGACCCGCACTGGGCGGGCGAGACCGACCGCGGCGAGGACCTCCACGGCGTCGTGGACAGCCTCGTACGCATGGTCCTGGACCAGCGCGAGGCGGCGCGGGCGCGCAAGGACTGGGCGACGGCGGACGCGATCCGCGACCAGCTGGGCCAGTCCGGGCTCGTCATCGAGGACGGCCCCGACGGGCCGCGGTGGACGCTCGGCGCGCGCTGAGCTCCGCGCTGGCACACTTCATATACACGTACGTACGACACGCATCGACAGAGCAGGTAAGTCATGGCCGGGAACAGCCAGCGCAGGAACCGCCGCACGTCCAACAAGAAGGGCGCGACGGTCGGCAGCGGTGGCCAGCGGCGCCGGGGCCTGGAAGGCAAGGGCCCCACGCCGCCCGCGTCCGCCCGCAAGGGCCATGTGAAGAACCGCGTCGCCAACGCCAAGGCCAAGCAGGCGCACCGCCGCCAGGTCGCCCGGCGCGGCGGCAAGGGCCTGTCCGAGATGGTCGTCGGCCGCAACCCCGTCTTCGAGGCGCTGCGCGACGGCGTACCCGCGACGACGCTGTACGTGCAGCAGTTCATCGACAACGACGAGCGGGTGCGCGACGCGCTCAAGCTCGCGGCCGACCGCGGCGGCATCAACCTCATGGAGGCCCCGCGCGCCGAGCTCGACCGGATGACCAACGGGCTCAACCACCAGGGCCTCGTCCTCCAGGTCCCGCCCTACGAGTACGCCCACCCCGAGGACCTGGCCGCGGCCGCCTTCGACGACGGCGAGGACCCGCTGATCGTCGCCCTCGACGGCGTCACCGACCCGCGCAACCTCGGCGCCGTCGTCCGCTCCGTCTCCGCCTTCGGCGGCCACGGCGTGGTCGTGCCGGAGCGCCGCGCGGCCGGTATGACCGCCGGCGCCTGGAAGACCGCCGCGGGCACCGCCGCCCGCACCCCGGTCGCCCGCGCCACCAACCTCACCCGCGCCCTCGAGGCGTACCAGAAGGCCGGCATCACCGTCGTCGGCCTGGCCGCGGACGGCGACACCGAGGTCGGCGAGCTGGAAGCCCTGGGCGGCCCGGTCGTCATCGTCGTCGGCAGCGAGGGCAAGGGCCTGTCCCGTCTGGTCGGCGAGACGTGCGACTACCTCGTCCGCATCCCCATGCCGGGCGGCGCCGAGTCCCTCAACGCGGGCGTCGCGGCCGGTGTCGTGCTGTACGAGGCGGCTCGCCGCCGCGCCTGACGATCCGGTGGGGCCGGCGCCCCACGCCCCCCGGCGCGGTGCGTGACGATCCACGGAGCCGCCACACCCGCCGCCTGGAACGCGTGACCCGGGACCCGTCATGATCTTGACGGGTCTCGGACATTTCCCGGCCGTCAAGGCAGTGTCCTAAACCCACGTCACTCGGTTAGATGAGTGTGGACACCAGAACGCCCCGGCCCGGTTTCGACGATCAGCCTGCGCTGAGCATGGTCAAGGTGGATTGCGATCCCGCGCAGGTCATCGTGAACCACGCCAGTTTCCGTGTGCAGTTCGCCCCGGTGAACAAGCCCCGGTCGGCAGACCCCGCCCGCGTGCCCGCCATGAGCGGCGCCTCCGCCACCGGCGGCGTGGCGGCCCGGCGCCGTGCGCCCGTCGTATGGAGCGGGAAGTCCTCGCCCGGCGACCCCGGCGCGACCGGGCTGCTCCAGGCCGTGCGGGAGTCGACCGCCGTCGACACGCTCGACGGCGGCGCCACCCAGGTCATCCCGCGCGTCGGCCTCTCCGACGACACCATGCCGACCCCCGTCGTCGGCGCCCAGCGCGGCCCCGACGCGCCGCCACTCCTGCCGCCCATGCGCCGCGCGGTCGGCGCCTACGACGAGCAGCCCGGCCCGTACGCCGACACGTACACCGACGCCTACGCCGACTCGTACGAGGGCGACGACAACCGCGACGACGGCGGCGCGGCGGAGGGGGCGTACACCGGGCCGGCCCACCGCCACGCCTACTACCCCGGCCGCCGGATGAACCTCGGCGTCGTCCTGCTGCCGCTGCGCGTCTTCCTCGGCTTCATCTCCATCTACGCGGGCATGGGCAAGCTCTGCGACCCCGTCTACTTCGACGGTGGCGAACGCGGCTCCATGGTCAAGTGGCTCAACTCCCTCCACCCCTGGGCGCTCGCCGAACCGCTGCGCGACTTCGCCCTCGCCCACCCCGTCGGCGCCGGTCTCACCGTCGCCTTCGCCCAGGTCATCGTGGGCGTCCTGACCGTACTGGGGCTCTGGCAGCGGGTCGCCGCCGTCTTCGGCGCCGTGCTGTCCGCCGCGCTGATCCTCACCGTCAGCTGGAAGACCGTTCCCGTCTACGACGCGCCCGACATCATCTACCTCGCCGCCTGGTCACCGCTGATCATCGCCGGCGCGCCCGTCTACTCCATCGACGGACGCCTCGCGGGCGAGGCCTGGCGCACGCTTGGTCCCCGCTCGGCACTGTGGGACCTGCGCCGCCGGGTGCTGCGGCGCGGCACGGTCGTCGCCACCGTCGTGGTCGGCCTCACCCTGCTCATCGGCTCGGTGCTCGGCGGCGCCGTACGGTCCACCGAGATGGTCACCGTCCCCGGACCCAACGACGATCCCACCAACCACCTGCCCGGCCGGCCGCTCCCCGAGGAGCCCGGCGAGCAGACTCCGTCCGCCCGCGAGTCCTCCCGGCGCCCCGAGCCCTCGGCATCCGCCTCCGCCGGACCGACCGCCGAGGAGGAGGCGTCCTCCCCGGCCGAGACCGCCGGTAGCGGCGAGGACGAGCGTGTCGAGGAGGAGCGGCCGACCGCCTCGCAGGGCACCGGCCAGCAGCCCCCGGAGCAGTCCGAGCCCGTGCCCCCGCCGTCCTCCAGCGCCGGCCCCACCTCCACGGGCGGCACCGGCAACGGTGGCAGCACCGGCGGCGGCGACGGTGGCGACGACGGCGGTACGGGCGGCGGCGGCTCGGGCGGCAACGACGGCGGCTCGTCCACCGGCGGCAACCGCAACCCGATCGGCGGCCTGCTCGGCTGACGTACACGGACAGGAGAGCAGGAGGGGCGGTCACCCGCACACGGTGACCGCCCCTCCTTCATGTCTTCCGGTCAGGACGCGGCGAGCTCCTTGGCCGCCTCCTGGAGGTCCTTCGCGGTGTCGATGGCCCTCCAGTACGCCCCCTGCGGCAGCGGGAAGCCCGCCAGACGCCGCTCACGGGCCAGCCGGGGGAACGTGGTGCGCTCGTGGTCCCCGCGGTCGGGCAAAGCGCCCGTGAAGGCCGGGGAGAAGACGTACACGCCCGCGTTGATGAGGTACGGAGACGGCGGCGACTCGATGAAGTCGGTGATGTGCCCGAAGGTGTCCGTCTCGACGGCCCCCCAGGGGATACGGGGACGGGCCAGGGCGAGTGTCGCGGTGGCATCGCGCTCGGCGTGGAACGCGGCCATCTCGCGCAGCGAGAAACGGGTCCAGATGTCACCGTTCGTGGCGTACCACGGCTCGTCGGGGTGCGGCAGGCGCGCGGCCGCGTACTTGAGGCCGCCACCGCGGCCCAGCGGCTCGGGCTCCACGACGGTGGTGACCCGCAAGGGCAGTTCGGCCGTCGCCAGCCACTGCTGGAGCACCTCGGCGAGGTGGCCGCAGGAGACGACGGCGTCGGTCACGCCCTCGGCGGCGAGCCAGGAAAGCTGATGGCCGATGATCGGGGTCCCGGTTCCCGGGATCTCGACCATCGGCTTGGGGCGGTCGTCGGTGTACGGGCGCAGTCGTGAACCCTGGCCGCCCGCCAGGACCACGGCCTGCGTCGGAGAGGTGTGCATACCGCGCACGATAGGCGCACCTCGGTGCCGGTGATACGCCTCAGCTCTCGTGGGCGACGCCGGCGGCGTAGGACGTGTCGCACACGGGCCGGGAGTACGTCTGGGCCCGTACGGGGCCGTAGTGCTGGACGGCGGCGCGGCCGAGAGCGCGGGCGATCGACATGCAGTGCTTGGCGAGCGACGGGCGCTCCTCCACGGTGCGCTGGAGGTGCGTGAGAGCGACACCCGGGTCCTTCTCCTGAAGCTCTGCGAGGAGCTTGTCGCGGAGAATATCCTGCGGGGCGCGGGACTTGGCCCGTACCGAGACGTTCTCCGAGGACGCGGTGAGCATCTGGGTCTGGGAGCTGCTGCCCGCCCACGGGACACTGGTGACCGCGAGAGTTCCGGAGAGCACCAGGACGACGGGCAGGACGAGGGCGAGAGAGCGGCCGATTCGGCGTGCGGTGTGGGTCACGGACGTGAGCGTAGCGGCCAGTGATGATTTGGAGACATTTAGTCACCCCCACGGGGGATGGTTCGATGCTCCTTTTCGAATTGGCTGTTGACGAGCAGGGTCCGAATTGACCCGTATGCCGGGGTATTTGTCGACATCCGGGCGGAGCTGTGCCAACGGCCCCGCACCGAAGTGCGGGGCCGTGTACGCGTTTTACCGGGGTCAGCCGCTGAGGCGCTCGCCGGTGGAGGTCGAGAACACATGGATCTCTTCCGGGCGCGGCACGACGTGCAGCACCGAACCCTTCTCCGGGATGGCACGGCCGCCGACGCGGACCACCAGGTCCTTGTCCTCACCGCCGACGCGGGCGGAGCCGTACACGTACCCGTCGGCGCCGAGCTCCTCGACGACGTTGACCGAGACGGCCAGGCCCTGGTCGCTCTCGGCACCCGCCACGTCGAAGTGCTCGGGACGGACACCGACCGTCACGGTCGTGTCGCCCTTGTCGGCCGCGGCGGACAGCGCCTCACGCGACACCGGCACGACGCTGTTGCCGAACTTCACACCACCGTCGGTGATCGGGACCTCGACCAGGTTCATGGCGGGGGAGCCGATGAAGCCGGCGACGAAGAGGTTCGCCGGGCGGTCGTACATGTTGCGCGGCGTGTCCACCTGCTGGAGCAGACCGTCCTTGAGCACCGCGACCCGGTCGCCCATGGTGAGGGCCTCGACCTGGTCGTGCGTGACGTACACGGTCGTGATGCCGAGCCGCCGCTGGAGACTCGCGATCTGCGTACGGGTGGACACGCGGAGCTTGGCGTCGAGGTTCGACAGCGGCTCGTCCATGAGGAACACCTGCGGCTCGCGCACGATGGCGCGGCCCATCGCCACACGCTGACGCTGACCGCCGGAGAGCGCCTTCGGCTTGCGGTCCAGGTACTCGCTGAGGTCGAGGATCTTCGCCGCCTCCTCGACCTTCTTGCGGATCTCCGCCTTGTTGACGCCGGCGATCTTGAGCGCGAAGCCCATGTTGTCGGCGACGGTCATGTGCGGGTACAGCGCGTAGTTCTGGAACACCATGGCGATGTCCCGGTCCTTCGGCGGCAGGTGGGTGACGTCGCGGTCACCGATGCGGATGGCGCCGCCGTTGACGTCCTCCAGGCCGGCGAGCATGCGCAGCGAGGTCGACTTGCCGCAGCCGGAGGGGCCGACGAGGACGAGGAACTCGCCGTCGGCGATCTCGATGTCGAGCTGGTCGACGGCGGGCTTGGTACCACCCGGGTAGATCCGGGTCGCTTTGTCGAACGTGACAGAAGCCATGGTGATGCAGTCCCTTCACCGGCAGGAACGTGCCGGACGATCCGAGTAGAGGGAGAGATGGGTCTAGTCCACGTGAGTGAACTCCGGGTGACGCTACCTGGCGGGGAGGCGTCTGTCAGCAGTCGGCGGGCGTCGAAATTTTCGACCGGAGGCCCGTGGTGTCCGGTTACACTCGTGCGACGTGCCTCCTTAGCTCAGCTGGCCAGAGCAACGCACTTGTAATGCGTAGGTCGTCGGTTCGAATCCGACAGGGGGCTCCAGCGCTCGATGAGCAAGGCCCCGGACGGATGCGTCCGGGGCCTTTGTCGTGTGCGGTGGGGTCAGTGGCGGCCGGAGACGCGGTCGGCGAGGGTGGCGATGCGGTCGGTCGTGGGGGTGTGGGTGGCCGCTTCGCGGCGGTCGGCGGTGCGGTACGCGGTGTAGAGGGTGTGGACGCCGAGCCAGCGGAGGGGTTCGGGTTCCCAGGCGCGGACCTTGTGGCCCACCCAGGGGAGGGTGGTGAGGTCGGTGGGGCCGGACTGGCCGGAGTCCTGCTGGATCAGGTCGCGGAGGGTGCGGGCGGCGAGGTTGGCGGTGGCGACGCCGGAGCCGACGTAGCCGCCGGCCCAGCCGAGGCCGGTGGAGCGGTCGAGGGTGACGGTGGCGCACCAGTCGCGGGGGACGCCGAGGACGCCGGACCAGGCGTGGGCGATGCCGACGCCGGCGAGCTGGGGGAAGAGGCGGATGAGGATCTCGCGGAGGGCGTCGATGGTGGCGGGCTGGGTGCGGCCGTCATTGTCGGTCTTCGAGCCGTAGCGGTAGGGGATGCCGCGGCCGCCGAGGGCGATGCGGTCGTCGGCGGTGCGCTGGGCGTACATGTAGGCGTGGGCCATGTCGCCGAGGGTTTCGCGGCCGGTCCAGCCGATGTCGTCCCAGAGGGACTCGGGCAGGGGGTCGGTGGCGATCATGGAGGAGTTCATGGGGAGCCAGGTGCGCTTGTGGCCCTTGATGCTCGCGGTGAACCCTTCGGTGCAGCGCAGGACGTAGGGGGCGCGGACCGTGCCGTAGGGGGTGATGGCGTGCTTCGGCTCGATCTCGGTGACCGGGGTCGACTCGTGGATGGTGACGCCGAGGGCTTCGACGGTGTCGGCGAGGCCCTTGACGAGTTTGACCGGGTGGATGCGTGCGCCGTGCGGGGTCCAGGTGGAGCCGACGGCGCCGGTCACACGGACGCGCTCGGCGGTCTCGCGGGCGCCGAGGAGTTGGCGGTCGGTCTCGCCGAAGGCGATCTCGACGGAGTGGTACGCCTTGAGGCGGGCCAACTGGGCGGGGGTGTAGGCGACTTCCAGGACGCCGCCCTGGTGGATGTCGGCGTCGATGTTCTCGTCGGTCGCGGTCTTGACGACTTCGGTGACGGTGTCGTTCATCGCCTGCTGGAGGCGTACGGCGGCCTCGTGGCCGTGCGCCTTGGCGTAGCGGTCGCGGCCGGCGATGCCGTTGTAGAGCCAGCCACCGTTGCGGCCGGAAGCACCGTAGCCGCAGAACTTCCCCTCCAGGACGATGATGTTGAGGAAGGGTACGGCCTTCTTCAGGTAGTACGCGGTCCACAGGCCGGTGTAGCCGCCGCCGACGATGCAGACGTCGGCCGTGGTGTCGCCGGGGAGGGGTTCCCTGGGAGCGGGCGTGCCTTCCTGTGCGTACCAGAACGATATGCCGCCGTTGACGGTGCTCATGTGGTTCCTTGGGTCCATCGCCAGTGGGTGGGTGTGGACGTTATCGGATGGGGTGTGGAGTGATCGAGGTTCCTGCGGAGCTGGCGCGGGTGCAGAGCGAGATCAATGGTGAGGAGGGACGGGCGTTCATCGCCGCGCTGCCGGGGCGGGCGGAGCGGTTCCTTCGGGAGTGGGGGCTGCGGCGGACGGGGCCGGTGATGCACGGGTGGTCGGCGCTGGTGCTGCCGGTGGTGGCGGGGGACGGCACGCGTGCCGCGCTGAAGCTCCAGTTGCTGGACGAGGAGAGCGAGGGCGAGGCGCCCGCGCTGCGGGCGTGGGACGGCAGGGGCGCGGTGCGGCTGCTGGCGGACGATCCGGAGACGGGGACGCTGCTGCTGGAGCGGTTGGACGAGGGGCGGCATCTGTCGGCGGTCCAGGACGCGCGGGAGGCGACGCGGATCCTCGCGGAGCTGATGGCGCGGCTGGTGGCGGTGGAGGCGCCGGCCGGGATGCGGGGCCTGGGCGATGTCGCGGCGGAGATGCTGGACGACGTGACCGGCGCGGTGGAGGAGCTGGAGCGGGAGGAGGACCGGCGGTTGCTGCGGGACTGTGCGGCGGCGGTCCGGGAGGTGGCGGGCGAGCCGGGGGACCGGCTGCTGCACTGGGACCTGCACTTCGACAACGTGCTGGCCTCGGACCGGGAGCCGTGGCTGGCGATCGACCCGAAGCCGCTGGCGGGGGATCCGGGCTTCGAACTGCTGCCGTCGCTGTTCAACCGGTTCGATCCGAGCGAGGTGTTGTGGCGGTTCGACCTGATGACCGAGGTGCTGGGCCTGGACCGGGAGCGGGCGAGGGCCTGGACGCTGGGGCGGGTGTTGCAGGACTCGCTGTGGGACGTGGAGGACGGGGAGACGGTGCTGGAGGGGGAGCGGGTGACGGTGGCGCGGTTGCTGCTGGGGCGGTAAGGGGTTCAGGGTATGGACGGTACTGGCGCGACGGGGGGTGGGCGGGGCAGGCTGCGGTCATGATTCGTAGCGCTGTTGTGGATGACGTACCCGCCATTTACGCGATGGTCCGTGAGCTCGCCGAGTACGAGAAGGCACTGGACGAGGTGCGGGCGAGTGAGGAGCAGTTGAGGGAGGCGCTGTTCGGTGAGCGGCCGGCGGCGTTCGCGCACATCGCGGAGACGGAGGAGGGCGAGGTCGCGGGCTTCGCGCTGTGGTTCCTGAACTTCTCGACGTGGCGCGGGGTGCACGGCATCTACCTGGAGGACCTGTACGTGCGGCCCGAGCTGCGGGGCGGTGGGCACGGGAAGGCGCTGCTGCGGGAGTTGGCGCGGATCTGTGTGGCGCGGGGGTACGAGCGGCTGGAGTGGTCCGTGCTGGACTGGAACACCCCGTCGATCAACTTCTACGAGTCGCTGGGCGCGCGGCCGCAGGACGAGTGGACGGTGTACCGGTTGACCGACGGGGCGCTGGCGGAGCTGGGCCGGGGTTAGGTTCGGTCGCAGGTGACGGTGGGGCCGGTGAGCATTCCTCCGGTGCTTTCCTGGCCCCTGGGTGTCCAGTAGCCGAGTTTGGACACGATGGTGGAGCAGGCGGCCTTGAGGGTGGCGCGGACGGTGACGGTGGTGGGCCGGCCGGGCTGGAGGTCGGTGAGCGCGCAGTCGAGCGCGTACATGCTCCTGGCGGTGGAGGGATAGCGGCCGGGCAGCGGGTTGACGCAGCGCTTGTCGGGCGAGGTGAGCCGGATGCCGGTGGACTCCTCCCCGATGAGGCCGAGGCGGGCGCTGCCGTCGCCGTGGTCGCTGACACGGGCGACGGTGTAGGTGAGGGTGGTGGACGTGCCCGGCTTCAGGGTGTGCGGTTTCGCCTTGACGTCGATGCGGTGTGTGGGCTGCGGTTTGGCGTCGGGGAGGGTGACGGTGGCGCGTACGTGGCCGTGCAGGTCGGTCCCGGCCGGGTCGGAGCGTACGTGGACGGAGGCGCTGATGTCGTACGTGCCGGGTCCTGGGTAGTCGGCCCGGCCGGCGAGGGTGCCGGTCGCGGTGGGCTCGGTGGTGGGGCCGTCGGAGCGGTGGGCGGTCCAGGTGCCCGAGGTGCGGCAGACGGGGCGGATCCCGGTGGGCCCCCGGCGGCAGGTGGCGGCCGCCGACACGGTCATGGTGGCGCCGGTGGTGGTGACGCACAGGGCGAGGTCCGCGTACTGGCCGTGCGGGCCGCGGAGGGTGCCGCCGGGGGCGCAGTGGGTGACGGGGCTCGTGGAGGGCGGTGCCGCGGCCGGGGCGGGCGGCGTGTCCGGGGTGGGCGGCGGCGTGGCGTGGGCCGTGGTGGCGGTCCACAGCAGCAGCGCGGAGAGGGCGCCCAGTACGTGGAGCCTGGTGGGGGGTTTCGTGGTCATCGTTGCCTCCTGCTCGGGTGGGCTCGGCCGGCTCGGCGCACTGGCGGGCTCGGCGGCCCGGTCGGTCCGGTCGGCCCGGTCGGCTTGGATGGTGCGGGAGGCGTCCGCCGGGAGCGCCCGCCCCACGCGGGCGCTGCGCCGGTTCCCTTACGCCGGTTCACCCGGCCGGGGTCATGGGACGAGGACCACCTTGCCCATGGTGGCGCGGGTCTCCAGGGCGCGGTGGGCGCCGGCCGCGTCGGCGAGCGGGAAGCGCTGGACGGCGGGGCGCAGGCGGCCGGCGGCGGCTTCGGCGAGGGAGCGGAGCTCCAGGGTGCGGATGTCTCCGCCGGCCTTCCGGAGCATCGCCGGTCCGAGGACGGGCTCGGAGGTGATGCCGCGTTCGGCGAGCTCCGCGTCGGTGAGGGTGAGCGGCTCGCCGTCGTGCGGCCCCTTGCCCGCCCAGCCGTAGACCACGTGCTGCCCGCCCTTGCCGAGGAGGTCGACGGCGGCGCGCGCGGTGGTGCCACCGACGGCGTCGTACAGGACCGTGGCCCGTCGGTCCTTCAGGTACGCACGGACCTCGTCCGGCCAGTCCGGCCGCTTGTAGTCGACGGCGAGGTCGGCGCCGTTGGCCCGGACGCGGGCGGTCTTCTCCGGGCCGCCGGCCAGGCCGATGACGGTGACACCGGCGTTCTTGGCGTACTGGACGAGGAGCGTGCCGATGCCGCCGGCCGCGGCGGTGACCAGGGCGACGCTGTCCGGGCCGAGTCCGGTGAACTGCAGGATGCCCAGGGTGGTGCGGCCGGTGCCGATCATGGCGACGGCTTCGGCGTCGTCGAGGGCGGGCGGGATCTCGTGGAGCCGGGCGGCGTCGACGACGGCGAGCTCGGCGTAGCCGCCCGGGGCCATGCCGAGGTGGGCGACGACGCGCTTGCCCAGCCAGTCGGGGGCGGTGCCCTCGCCCAGGGCGTCCACCGTGCCCGCGACCTCGCGGCCGGGGACGGTGGGCAGCTCGGCGGGGGCGGGGTACGGGCCGGTCATGCCCTGGCGCAGCGCGGTGTCCAGGAGGTGCACCCCGGCCGCGGTGACGGCGATCCGGACCTGGCCGGGGGCGGGGTGGGGGTCGGGTGTCTCCTCGTAGGTGAGGTTCTCGGCGGGACCGAAGGCATGGAGGCGGATGGCGCGCATGGTGGGCTCTCCTCTGGCGCGGGGCGCGGACGCAGCGGGGCGCGCGGCGCGGATGCTGCGGGGGTACGGAGAGGAGCCTGCGTCCTCAAGTTCGCTTGAGGTCAAGGTGCGGGGGTGTGGGACGGTGCGGTGCGGGGGGAGAGCGGGGTCCGGAGGGCGCGGAGGGCTCGGACGGCGAGGGAGGCGGCGTCGATCGCGCTGGTGAACGACACCTCGGTCAGGACGCCGGGCGCCGCGACCTGGTCGCCCGCCAGGAGGATGCCGTCGCCCCGGTCGATGGCCGGGCGGTCGCGCCAGGTGGTGCCGGGGAGGTCGACCGCTCCCGTACGGCCGTCGGCGAGGGCCTCGCGGCGCCAGAGGGTCCGTTCGCGCCAGTCGGGGAAGCCCTTGTCGAGCAGCCGTTCGGCATGGACGACGCCGTCGGCCTTGGACTGGTGCGGGGCGATCGGGAACTGGCCCTGGAGGAGGGACTGGCCGGCCGGGGCCAGAGAGGGGTCCTGGGCGGTGAACCGTTCCAGCCAGCCGGGTGCGTCCAGGTCGGAGATCACGAACGGGTCGTTCCGGTGGGGCCGGAGCGCGAGGTCGAGCAGGACGGTGCGTCCGCTGGGCCAGGTGAGACCCGGATCGCCGAGGAGGCGGCGGGCGGCGGCGAGGGACGTGGCGACGATGACGGGGCCGTCGCGGTCGGGCAGGGCGTCGACGCGGGCGGACGTCTCGACGCGTACGCCGAGGGTCCGGGCGTGGGTGGCCATCCGGTCGATGACCCCGCCCCAGCCGCCGCGCGGGTAGTGGGCCTCGGGCGGCAGGGCGGTGGCCCGGCGGAGCCGCTCCTGCACGAAGCGGGCGGAGAGGGAGCCGGGGTCGTGGTGGAACAGCGCGACGGCCGCGTAGTGCGCGGCGGCACGGCCGGCGGGTTGCCGCGTCCAGGCGGCGAAGTCGAGGTCCACCGGTGCGTGCTCCGGCTTGCGGCTGGCCAGGCGGAGCATGCCCAGGGGCGGGGTACGGCGCAGCTCGCCGTTCAGGTGGAAGCGGAACCGGGCGCCTTCGCGGAGCGGTACGGCGGCCATGGGCCCCAGCAGGCCGCGCCGCGCGAGCCACGCCCAGTGCGGGCCGCGGTGGTACAGGGCGTGGGGGCCCTCGTTGGTGCGGTACGGGCCTTCGGCGGTGCGGGCCCGTCCGCCGAGGGTGCGGTGGGCCTCGTGGAGGATGACCTCGGCGCCGGCTTCGGCGGCGGTGATGGCGGCGGTGAGGCCGGCGAAGCCGCCGCCGACGACGGTGATGCGGGTGGGCATGGTGTGTCTCCCGGAGGGTGTGCGGGTGTTTCCTCCGTGATGACGGGTGGGGCGGTGCGATGTGTGACATCGGGCGGGGGGTGTGCCGGCGGAGGGTGCAACGGGGGTGTGGTGTGGGGTGCGGTGCGCGCCCGGGGGTGTGGGGCGGGTGGTGCGGTGCCGTGTCGGGTCTCCGTGGACCGGTGCGCTCCGGAGCCTGCCGGTGGGTGGTCGACGTGGCCCCTCCGGGCTCGTCTCCTCGGGGCCGGCGGCCCTGGGTCACGTGTAGGGGGAACCGTTGCAGCGCCGCCGACCCCTGCGGGGACGACCCTGCACCGCCCCGCCGGGGCCGGACGCCGGGTGCGGGAGGTGGGCACAGGCCTGCCGGGGTCGGATGTCGGATGCCGGATGCCGGGTGCGGGAGGTGGGGGTGGGCACGGGCCCGACGCCGGGTGTCAGGGCACGCGGGGGAAGCGGGACTGGAGGGTCCAGATCGCCGGGTTGTCGGCCAGGCCCTCGTGCATGTCCGTGAGGTCCGCGATCAGGTCGTGGAGGAAGTCGCGGGCCTCCCGGCGCAGGACCGCGTGGCTGAACGTGAGCGGGGGTTCCTCGGCCGGCATCCAGTCGGCCTCGACGTCCACCCAGCCGAACCGGCGCTCGAACAGCATCCGGTCCGTGGACTCGGTGAAGTCCAGCTCGGCGTACTGCGGCCGGGCCGACCGGCTGCCGCGCGGGTCACGGTCGAGCCGCTCGACGATGTCGCACAGCGCCCACGCGAAGTCGAGCACCGGCACCCACCCCCAGGCCGTGGACACCTCCCGGTCGGCCTTGGTGTCCGCGAGGTACACGTCCCCGCAGAACAGGTCGTGCCGCAGCGCGTGGACGTCCGCGTGGCGGTAGTCCGTCTGCGGCGGGTCCGGGAAGCGGCGGGAGAGGGAATAGCCGATGTCGAGCACGTAGTCGATGGTGTCACGGCCGGGGCGTGCGCTCACACGTGCGAGTGAACGACTTCCGGTTGCCGTGATGGGGTGCGGCCTACTCTGAGAGCGTCGCTCCGCATCGAAGGAGGTCCGCCGTGGCACTACCTGTCCCCGAGCATGAGCCCTACGCGTCCGAGCACGAGCAGCTCGACTACCCGGCGCTGGTCATGTCCGCGAGGAACCAGATCCCCGGCATGTCCGTGGAGGAAGCCTTCGAGATGTTCAGTGCGGCTGCCCCCCGGGGCTGGCGCGTGGAGTTGATCGAAGGGGAGATCCACGTGACGCCTCCTGCCAATGGCGAGCACGAAGAGATCGTGTCCGAGGTGACCGGTCAGGTGCGGGACCACCGAAAGGACTTGGGACGCTACACCGGCATCGGGCTCTTCCTGCCCGGCGCGTCCGTCAGCGGCAAGGTCGAACCGGACATCGTCCTCGCGCCCAAGGGCAGCTTCGCGGACCAGGCCGAGTACCACGACCCCTCGCCCGTCCTCCTCGTCGCCGAAGTCACCTCCCGCTCCACCGCCGGCAACGACCGGGTGAAGAAGATCCGCGGTTACGCGCGCGCCGGCATCCCCGTCTACCTGCTCATCGACCGCGAGTCCGAGCAGGCGGTCGTGTGCACCGAGCCTTCCGGTGAGGACTACGCCACCAAGGCGGCGTACAAGCTGGGCGAGGTGGTCCCGCTCCCCGAGCCGCTCGGCTTCGACCTCGACACCGGCCGCTTCTGATCCTCACGGCAGCAGCCGCTGCTCCTTCGCCACCGCCACCGCGCCCGCGCGGGTGTCCACGCCCAGCTTGGCGTAGATGCGGCCCAGGTGGGTCTTGACCGTCGCCTCGCTGATGAACAGCGCACGGGCGATCTCGCGGTTGCCCAGGCCGTGCGCGAGCTGGCCCAGGATGTCCCGCTCCCGGTCCGTGAGGGCCGGGAGGGAAGCGGCGGAGGCGGCGCGGCGGGCGACCGGGGCGGACAGGGCGGTGCGGCCCTGCGCGGCGGCGTGGATGGCGGCGAACAGTTCCTCGGGGCGTTCGGCCTTCAGGAGGTAGCCGGTGGCGCCCGCGCCGATCGCGCGCGTGACGTCGGCGTCCGTGTCGTAGGTGGTGAGGACCAGGACATGGACGTCCGGGGACGCGATACGGCGCGTGGCCTCCACGCCGTCGATGCCGGGGCCCAGCTGGAGGTCCATGAGGACGACGTCCGGCTTCAGCTTGGCGGCCATCGCGACGGCCTCCTCACCGCTGCCCGCCTCGCCGACGACCTCGATGCCGGGTGCGCTGCCGAGGAGCGCGAGGAGCCCGGCGCGTACGACGGCGTGGTCGTCGCAGAGCAGGATCCGTACCGTCACGGAGTCTCCAGGGGGATCGACACGGACAGGACCGTGCCCTCGCCGGGCGCGGACTCGACGGTCAGGGTGCCGCCGAGCTGCTCGGCGCGGGCCCGGATCGCGGGCAGCCCGTGGCCCCGGACGCCGGAGGGCGGCACGGCGCCGGGTGCGAAGCCCCGGCCGTCGTCGGCGATGTCGAGGACCACCTGGTCGTCCAGGTAGGTGAGGGTCAGCGCGGCGGACGTCGCGTCCGCGTGCTCCCTCACGTTGGCGAGGGCGCCCTGCGCGATCCGCAGCAGCGCCGCCCCGACCCGGTCCGGCAGGATGACGGGCGGGCCGTCGACCCGGAAGCCGACGGGGAGGTCCTCGGACTCGCGGGCGGCCAGTGCGCCCAGCGCCTGTTCCAGGCCGCCGCCCCCGGCGAGGTCGGCGGGCGCCAGGTCGTGCACGAACCGGCGGGCCTCGGCCAGGCTGTGCTCGGCGATGGACGCGGCCGTACGGATGTGGCGGCGGGCGGCCGCCGGGTCGCTGTCCCAGGTGCGGTCGGCGGCTTGGAGCAGCATCCGCTGGCTGGACAGGCCCTGGGCGAGACTGTCGTGGATCTCCATCGACAGCCGCTGCCGTTCGGCGAGGGTGCCCTCGCGGCGCTCGGTGGCGGCCAGCCGCTCGGCCTGCCGCTGGGCGTGCACGAACACGGCGGTGGCGATCGCGGCGACGGCGGGCGGGGCGACCAGCAGGTTCGGGTCGAGGGCGCCGTCCGCGAGCTGGAGCTGGGCGGCCACCACGAACACCGTCAGCAGGGCGACCAGCACCAGCGCGGCGCGCGGCGGGAGCGTGCGCAGCCCGGTGTAGAACAGCGGGACCGCGCACCACGCGAAGCTCGGCGCCAGCACCACCAGCACCATCCACACGGCGACGACCGTGCCCAGCCAGGGCAGGCGGCGCGGCACGGGCAGGACGTACAGCACCGCGAGCGCCGCCGACAGCGCCACCACCCAGGGCCCCAGGTCCAGCCACGGGTGCCGCAGCAGAAACCGCACCAGCGAGGCGCCCAGCAGCGCGAAGAACGCGGCGTGCATCACCCGGGCCAGCCAGCGGGCGTCGGGGTCCTGCTCCACGTCCACCACTCCTCGTACCGGAATTCCCGGTCCCATCCTCACCCCCTCCGGCGTGCGCGGCATCAACCGATCGGCTGACCCCCGGCCCCCCGTTCCGCCCCCACGATCGAAGACATGACGAAGCACACCAAGAACACGATGTCGCTGCGCGCCCGCCTCCTGACCGGCACCGTCGCCGCCGCCGCGCTCGGCGCCGGTACCTTCGGCGCCATCTCCGCGAACGCCGCCGAGCCGGCCCAGGCGCCCGCCGCGGTCGCCGCCGACACCGCCGCCCACCCCCGCGACCTGACGCAGTCCACGCACCTGACGATCGACGCCGCCACCCGGGCCGCGCAGGCCACGCTGGACGCCGCCGAGGCCGAGAACCAGCGCGTCACGGTCGCCGTCGTCGACCGCAACGGCAACACCCTCGTCACCCTCCGCGGCGACGGCGCCGGTCCGCAGTCCTACGAGTCGGCCGTCCGCAAGGCGTTCACCGCCGTGTCGTGGAACGCGCCGACGTCGGAGCTGGCCAAGCGCCTTGAGACCGCCCCGAACCTGAAGGACATCCCCGGCACGCTGTTCCTCGCCGGTGGCGCCCCGGTCACCGCGAAGGGCGCGCCGATCGCGGGCATCGGCGTGGCCGGTGCGCCCAGCGGCACCCTGGACGAGAAGTTCGCCCAAGCCGGTGTGGCCGCGCTCACCCGCTGAACCGTTCATTCCGCCCATACGATCACGGAGTGGACCCCAGCCGCCGCTCCCGAGCCCTCGCCGCCGTCGCCCTGCTGCTCGTCGCCGCCCTCACCGGCTGCACGGGCGGCGAGGGCGGCGGCACCGGGCGTGGAAAGCCGGGCGCGGCCGGGCTCGGCGACCCGTACTTCCCCGAGCTCGGCAACGGTGGCTACGACGTACGGCACTACGCCCTGACCCTCGCCTACGAGCCGGGGACCGGGCGCCTCACCGGCACCGCCGACATCACCGCCCGCGCCACCCAGGCCCTCAGCGCCTTCAACCTCGACCTCACCGGCCTCACGGTCCACAGCGCCACCGTCGACGGCGAGCCCGCCGCCGTCCGCCGCGACGACGCCGAGGTCACGCTCCGCCCCGGCGCCGACCTGAAGACCGGCGACACCTTCCGTACCGTCATCCGCTACTCCGGTACGCCGGTTGCCCTCACCGACGCCGAAGGCGCGCGTGAAGGCTGGCTGAGGACCGCCGACGGGGCGGTCGCGCTGGGCGAGCCGACCGGCTCCATGACCTGGTTCCCCGGCAACCACCACCCCTCCGACAAGGCCACGTACGCCGTCACCGTCACCGTTCCCGAAGGCCTCAAGGCCATCTCCAACGGCGAGCTGACGGCCACCAGGCCCAGCGGCGACCGCACCACCTTCACCTGGCGCTCCACCGAACCGATGGCGAGCTACCTCGCGACGCTCGCCATCGGCCGGTACGAGACGAAGACCTCCCGCACCCCGTCCGGCATCCCCGTCCACACCGCCGCCAGGGGAAACCCGCCCCTGCTCGGCCGGATCCCCGAACTGCTGGCGTGGGAGGTGGAGAACTTCGGCCCGTACCCCTTCTCCTCCACCGGCGCGATCGTCGACCCGCTGATCGACGTCCAGTACGCGCTGGAGACACAGAGCAGGCCGTTCTTCGACAAGAACACCTTCAACGCCTCGACGCTCGTGCACGAGCTCGCCCACCAGTGGTACGGCAACTCCGTGTCACCGGAGTCGTGGCGGGACATGTGGCTGAACGAGAGCTTCGCGACGTACGCCGAGTGGCTGTACGCCGAGGACTTCGGGGACAAGCCCGCCCAGGAGAGCTTCGACGAGGCGTTCGCCGACGACGAGAACTGGGCGTTCCCGCCCGCGGAGCCGCCCACGGCCGCCGACATCTCGGCGCCGCCGGTGTACTACCGGGGCGCGATGGTCCTTCACAAGGTCCGCCAGGCCGTCGGTGAGGACACGTTCTTCGGCATCCTCCAGGGGTGGCCGGAGAGGTACCGGCACGCCAACGCCTCGACGGAGGACTTCACGGAATACGTGGAAGAGCAGGCGGGCGAAGACCTCACCACGTTGTGGGACACCTATCTGTACGGCGAGGGCCGCCCTACAGAGCCTTCCGCATGACGACGCAGTCGCGGCCGAGCCGCCGGTCCGGGCGGCGGTCGACCTCCTCGTAGCCGAGGGTGCTCCAGAAGGCGATGGCCTTCTCGTTGTTCTCCAGCACGGCGAGCTTGACGCCCCGCCTGCCCAGTTCCCGGAACCGCTTCTCGACGATCTCGGCCAGCTCCCGGCCGAAGCCGACGCGGTGGTCACGGGCGTGCACCATCAGCAGCCCGATCCAGGGGTCGGGGTCGTCGGGGTCCTCGGGGTGGTGGGCGCGGGTCACCGAAATGCCGATGACGTGGCCCGCCGAACGGGCCAGCAGCACCTCGGTGTCCGGGTGGGACAGCTCCTCGGCGAGGGAGGCGGCGACCTGCTCGGGCCGGATGTCGTCGGCGTCCGGGAAGTCCCCGCTGAGCTGCTGGAACTCCCGGTTCGACGCGTACAGCTCGGTGAGTTCGGTGAGCAGCGGACCGGGCAGGGCGCCGTCCTCACCGCCCTCCAGCGGTTCGACGATCATGCGGAAACAGTAGGGCCCCGGCGCGGAATTCGCCGCCGGGGCCGCCACACGCTCATCCGTGTCAGATGTTCACGCCGAAGTCGCGGGCGATGCCCTCCAGGCCGGAGGCATAGCCCTGGCCGACCGCGCGGAACTTCCACTCGGCGCCATTGCGGTACAGCTCGCCGAAGACCATGGCGGTCTCGGTGGCGGCGTCCTCGCTGAGGTCGTAGCGGGCGATCTCGGCACCGCCGGCCTGGTTGACGATCCGGATGTAGGCGTTGCGGACCTGGCCGAAGTTCTGCGAGCGGTTGACCGCGTCGTAGATGGAGACCGGGAAGACGATCTTGTCGACGTTGGCCGGCAGGCCCGCCAGGTTCACGTTGATCTGCTCGTCGTCGCCGCCGCCCTCGCCGGTGCGGTTGTCACCGGTGTGGACGATTGTCTGGTCCGGGGTGGACTTGTTGTTGAAGAAGACGAAGTGGGCGTCCGACGCCACCTTGCCGGAGGGGTCGACGCCGATCGCGGAGGCGTCGAGGTCGAAGTCGGTACCGGTGGTGGTACGGACGTCCCAGCCGAGGCCCACAGTGACGGCGGTCAGACCCGGCGCCTCCTTGGTCAGCGAGACGTTGCCGCCCTTGGACAGGCTTACAGCCATGGAAAGTCCCTTTCGTGGTCCGTACGTCGTACGAGATAACGCTCGGCATGACGGACTGGTTCCATGAACGGAAAACGGGGTGACGTGACCGTGTCCGGACAGGGACCATGGAGGGCATGTCCGGTCCCCATGTCATCCGCGGTTCGGTCTCCCTGCCGGAGGCCGAGCTCATGTGGCGTTTCTCCAGGTCGTCCGGGCCGGGCGGGCAGCACGTCAACACCAGCGACTCCCAGGTGGAGCTGCGCTTCGACCTCGCGCGTACGGAGGCGCTGCCGCCGGTCTGGAAGGAGCGGGCGCTGGAGCGGCTGGCGTCCCGGCTGGTCGGCGGCGTGCTCACCGTGCGGGCCTCCGAGCACCGCTCGCAGTGGCGCAACCGCGAGACGGCCGCGGTGCGCCTCGCCTCCCTGCTGGCCGAGGCGACGGCTCCGCCGCCGAAGCCGCGCCGCCCGACGAAGATCCCGCGCGGCATCAACGAGCGGCGCCTCCGCCAGAAGAAGCAGCGCTCCGAAACGAAGCGCGGCCGGTCGTCCCGCGACTGGTCCTGACGGCCCCGCACCCGCCCTCCGGCGCAGGCGGGGCCGTGCCCTCCTCCCGCGTCCCGCACCCCCACCGGCGCGGGCGTGGCCGTGCCCTCCTCCCGCGTCCCGCACCCGCCCACCGGCGCGGGCGTGGCCGTGCCCTCCTCCCGCGTCCCGCACCCGCCCACCACAGGGTCTCCTGGGTACGTTCCCGGTGGCCGAGCCACAGCGCCTTC
>NZ_JBEPEL010000101.1:0-24238 GCF_040300825.1 Streptomyces sp. NPDC000229 | reverse complement strand
CCCTTCCCCTGGACGCGGCAGACGCTGTTCCCCGGTCGTACGGCACGGATCGCGGCTTCGCATGCGTCGATCAGGCCGGGCCCGGGGCCCCGGCGGTCGGGGCTCCGGCGGTCGCGACCCCCGCGACCGGGACTCCGGCGACCGGGACTCCGGCCGAGGGTGCGGTCATGACGGCCGCCGAGAGCGCACAGGGCCGCGCCGCCCCGTCCCCGGACCGGGTGCGCCCCCGACGACGCCGTGACTCACCGCGCGGGTCGCACGGGCGTCCGCCCGAACCCCGCCCCGGGACCGCCCGCCCCGCCCGCGGGCCCGTCATCAGCTCTCCTCGTCCGCCTCCGCGCGCCGGCCTCGGAGCGGCTCGCCGGACGGCATCCGGACCACCTGCCCCGGTTTGCACGGTTTTCCCGCGCATCGCACGGCGCCGCGTGGCTGCGCCGGGAGCCGCTCGCCCGGTAGGCTTTCCGTGTGATCTTCAAGCGCATCGGTAACGGGCGGCCGTATCCCGACCACGGCCGGGAAAGCACCCGGCAGTGGGCGGATGTCGCGCCGCGCCCGGTCCGCCTCGATCAGCTCGTGACCACCAAGGGCCAGCTGGACCTGGAGACGCTCCTCGCCGAGGACTCGACCTTCTACGGCGACCTCTTCGCGCACGTCGTGAAGTGGCGGGGCGATCTCTACCTCGAGGACGGACTGCACCGCGCCGTGCGCGCGGCCCTGCAGCAGCGCCAGGTGCTCCACGCGCGCGTGCTCGAACTGGACTGAGCGGCCACCCCGGTGGCATCGCCTGTCAGCCTTTCGGGCGCTTTCCCACCCGTCCGGCCCCATCAGCTGATCGTTTAGTAGGCATAGTCACCGGGCCGCATTACGCTGCGCCCATGAGCATGCTCACTCCCCCCGGCATGGGCGGAAAGTACCGCGTCACGGGTAATGCCTACCCGCGCATGCGCCGCCCCCGACGCCGTCGCCGGATCGTGGTCGCGGCCCTCGCCGCAGTGGTCGCCCTCGGCCTGGCCGGCTGGGGAACACTGCAGCTCATCGAGGTCTTCGGCGGGGGCGGTGCCGACAGCCGGACACGGACCACGGCCGGCCCCGGCTGCAAGCCCGGCAAGAAGCCCCTGACGCTGGTCCACGTACCGCTCAAGCCGGCCCAGATCACGGTGAACGTCTACAACGCGACACCCCGCGCGGGCCTCGCCAAGTCGACCGCCGACGAGCTGAAGAAGCGCGGCTTCGCCATCGGCAAGGTGGGCAACGCCCCGGCCGCGTACGACAAGAAGGTCCCGGGTCCGGGGATACTGCTCGGCGCCACCGGGTCGGGCAAGAGCGCCTTCCCCGTCCTCCGTACGCAGCTGAAGGGCGCCACGCTCAAGACGGACACGCGCGCCACGGCGGACGTGGACCTGATCATCGGTACGGCCTTCAAGAGCCTGACACCGCCGAAGGACGCGACCGTGGCCCTGACCGCCCTGGCCAAGCCCGCGCCCGCGCCCTCCGGAAAGTGCTGAGCGACCCGGCCCCGTTGAACCGCTAGTCGGCGGTCCCGTACATCCGGTCGCCCGCATCACCGAGGCCCGGGACGATGTAGCCGTGCTCGTTGAGACGCTCGTCGACCGAGGCCGTCACGACCGTCACCGGCGTGCCCGCCAGCTCGCGCTCCATGACCTCGACGCCCTCGGGCGCCGCCAGCAGCACGACCGCCGTCACGTCGTCCGCACCACGCTTGATCAGCTCCTGGATCGCGGCGACCAGCGTGCCGCCCGTCGCCAGCATCGGGTCCAGGACGTACACCTGGCGGCCGGAGAGGTCCTCCGGCATCCGGGTGGCGTACGTGGACGCCTCCAGCGTCTCCTCGTTGCGGATCATCCCCAGGAAGCCCACCTCGGCGGTCGGCAGCAGCCGCACCATGCCGTCGAGCATGCCCAGACCGGCCCGCAGGATCGGCACCACGAGCGGCTTCGGGCTCGACAGCTTCACACCGGTCGTCCGGGTCACCGGGGTCTCGATGTCGACCTGCTCGGTGCGCACGTCCCGGGTGGCCTCGTACGCGAGCAGGGTGACCAGCTCGTCGGCGAGCCGCCGGAAGGTAGGGGAGTCGGTGCGCCTGTCGCGCAGCGTGGTGAGTTTGTGCGCCACCAGCGGGTGGTCGACGACGTGGATCCGCATGCCCTCAACAGTAGCCCGCACTGGCATCAATCCCCGCGGCGGAGGGAAGGTGGGGTGGACGGACCCAGCCTGGGGGTGGTCGCGATGCCGGACCCGGAAGAGCCGGAGCGGAAACAGGACAGCCGGGCGCCGGCCCGCCAGGAGGCGGATGCCGAGCGCAGGAGGCGACGTGCCCAGTTCCTGCGCGAACTGAATGAGGCGAAGGCGCTGCGGGACCGCGTCCAGCCGCGCCGGGCGAGGGCCGCCAGGATGCGCCAGCAGATGCGGATGCGCACGTTCCGATGGTGATCCACCGGCGATCCGGTGGCGGGCTGCCGGTGATTCGCTGATGACACGGACCGGGCATCGGACTCAGACTGGTGCACGACGCAAGAGCGGAACACCTCTCTTGAGGGCCTCGCATCTGCCACGATGCCGAGTGGGCGGGGCATGGATAGAGCGCACCGCCCGATCGTCACACCTCTGATCAGTGGGAGAGTCACGGTGTACTTCGCCGCACTGCTCGCGCGCACCGAAGACGGGTGGGAAGCGAGCGACACAGAGCTCGACGATGTGGAGACCTTGTCGGATCTGACCGAGCTGGCCCGTGAAGCCTCGGTGGACGACGACACAGTGATCGTCTTCATCGAGCAGGAGGACGCATGGTTCGGCATCGTCCGCGTGGAGGGTGAGGAAGACCCTCGCATCTTCGTCTCCGACGGAGCGGCCGCCGCCCGCTCCTCGTACGGGGAGATCCTCACCAAGGAACTGCTGGGCGACGACCAGGAGGACGACGTCCCCGACCTGGACGCGCTGGACCTCGACGGCACCGAGGACGGGGAGCCGGTCGAGGACGACGACGAGGAGGAGGAATCGGCGGTGGCGGCCGAGGCCGTGCCCGCGGCGCCGGTCGGCGACCGGCTGATCCTGGCCGACCTGGGCCTGACCGAGAAGGAACTGCTGGCACTCGACACCGACGCGCTGTCCGAGATCGCGGACGCGCTCGGCGCCGCGGAGGTGCTGGAGGCCGTCCGCTAGTGCGTCCGGCACCGACATCCACGCCCACCGCACCCGACCCCGTCCGGGAGCCGTGGCGGGCGCCCATGCGCCGCGCCATGGAGGAGGCCGAGCGAGCCGCGCGGGCCGGCGATGTGCCGGTCGGCGCGGTCGTTCTGTCCCCGGACGGCACGGTGCTCGCCACCGGCCACAACGAACGCGAGGTGACGGGCGATCCGACCGCGCACGCCGAGGTGCTGGCGCTGCGCCGGGCGGCCGAGGCCCACGGGGAGTGGCGGCTGACGGGCTGCACGCTGGTCGTCACGCTGGAACCGTGCGTGATGTGTGCGGGCGCGCTCGTGCAGTCGCGGGTGGACCGGCTGGTGTTCGGGGCGCTGGACGAGAAGGCGGGCGCGGTCGGCTCGCTGTGGGATCTCGTACGGGACCGCCGGCTCAACCACCGGCCCGAAGTCATCCACGGAGTGCTGGCGGAGGAGTGCGCGGCACTCCTCACCCACTTCTTCCGCGACCGCTGAGATGACCGTCGAGACGACGGCCGAGACGACCGCTGACGCGGCCGTGATACGCGCCCGGCAACGGATTTCTTCGTAGCGGCACCTTTGGGCTAAGCTCTCTCTCGGTAGCGTGTCCGAGCGGCCGAAGGAGCTCGCCTCGAAAGCGAGTGTGGCGCAAGTCACCGAGGGTTCAAATCCCTCCGCTACCGCTCTTGTGTGAAGGGCCCCGACGCACCGGCGTCGGGGCCCTTCACGTTGTTCCGCATGTGTGTGGACGGGGGGAGCGGCATCGGGGGGACAAGCCGCTCCCCCCGGCGCAACCGGGCCCGCACGTCCGGGCCGCTCCGGGGGAAGCGCGCGGCACGGACGGCCGCAGTGGGACCGGCTCGCTCGCCCCGCGGGTTCCTGCCACGCCCGCCGGGCTCACCATCCATCCTCCCGCCGCCCCCTCCCCGGCGGGACCGGCAAAAGGCCCCGATGGGGAGGGCCTTGGTCCTCAAAGGCTCGGTTAGACTCACCCGACCGCCCAGGGGATCACAGGGGAGAGACGGGGAGACGGGTCGATGGTGCAGGCCAAGAAGATCACGCTGTACGTGGTCGTCGTCTTCGTGCTGTACACGATCATCAACTCCCCCGCGCGTGCCGCCGACCTGGTGCAGGTAGGGTTCGAGGGCATTTCGAGCGCCGCGCAGGGCGTCGGCGACTTCATGACCGAGCTCGTCAACTAGGAGTCCGTTGTGATCCGCCACCTGGTCCTCTTCAAGCTCAACGACGGAGTGCGGCGCGACGAGCCGCGCGTCGCCGAGGCCGTGAAGGCGTTCGAGGAGCTCGGCGGGCTCGTCCCGGAGCTGGAGTTCTGGGAGTGCGCCTGGAACATCACCGACCGGGACATCGCGTACGACTTCGCCATCAACTCGGCGGTCGCGGACAAGGACGCGCTGAAGCGGTACATCGAGCACCCGGCCCACCAGGCCGCCGCCGGCCAGTGGCGCGAGTTCGCCACATGGGTGATCGCCGACTACGAGTTCTAGAGCCGCACGGCGCTTCCGGCGCTTCGCCGACACGAGCCCCGCACCCCACCGGTGCGGGGCTCTTCGCGTTCCGCGGCGACAACACGACGTTATCAGGTGCTTGCACACAGTGGACATGTCTTGTGATGCTATGACCGCTTTTGACGGATGAGTTGACCGTAATTGACCGAGACAACGACCGCGAAGGGGTGGCGTGAACGTGCCGGCCAGTACGACGCCTCAACAGGTGCCGCCCCAGAACGAGCCGGAGGCCCGCACCGCTGCACAGGGGAGGGCCGCGGACACCCGAGCACTCACCCAGGTGCTGTTCGGTCAGCTCAAGACGCTGGAGCCCGGCACACCGGAGCACACCCGGGTGCGCGGGGCGCTCATCGAGGCGAACCTGCCCCTGGTGCGGTACGCCGCCGCCCGCTTCCGGTCCCGCAACGAGCCGATGGAGGACGTCGTCCAGGTCGGCACGATCGGACTGATCAACGCGATCGACCGGTTCGACCCGGACCGGGGGGTGCAGTTCCCGACGTTCGCGATGCCGACCGTCGTCGGCGAGATCAAGCGGTACTTCCGCGACAACGTCCGCACGGTCCACGTACCGCGCCGGCTGCACGAGCTGTGGGTCCAGGTCAATGGCGCGACCGAGGACCTGACGACGGCTCACGGACGCTCACCCACGACCGCCGAGATCGCCGAGCGGCTCAAGATCTCCGAGGACGAGGTGCTGTCCTGCATCGAGGCGGGCCGCTCCTACCACGCGACCTCCCTGGAGGCCGCCCAGGAGGGCGACGGCATGCCGGGGCTCCTGGACCGGCTGGGGTACGAGGATCCCGCGCTGGCCGGGGTCGAGCACCGGGATCTCGTACGGCACCTGCTCGTACAGCTGCCCGAGAGGGAACAGCGGATCCTGATGCTCCGCTACTACAGCAACCTGACCCAGTCCCAGATCAGCCAGGAACTGGGCGTCTCGCAGATGCATGTGTCAAGACTCCTGGCCCGCAGCTTCGCTCGCCTGAGGTCCGCAAATCGAATCGATGCGTAACCTGATCGGGTAGACCCGTTCAGCCCTGTATCGAGCGGTCCAAAAGCCTCACACCCCCAGTTTCCTGCGCATACTTGCCGCATTCTTGTCGACAAGTCACTACAGCGTGTTGCCGACATGTGACATTCTGCTGGAACCGCGTTTGCCGCAGTCTCGGCTCCGGTATTCAGGTGGAGGCTGCGTTCCTCCGATGGTCGCGGCCCACGCGACCGTCCGCGACCTCAAGGGGGTGGCATGTCCGCAGAACAGGGCAGCTCGAAGGTGCTCACGCTCACGCCCGTGCCGGCGTCCGTGCCCGTGCCCGTGCCGGATTCCGTACCGGCGCCCGTGCCCGTACCCGCGCAGAGCGGTCCCGCAACGGCTCCTGACACCGTGTCGGCGGCGTCCGAAGCCATCGACACCCGCACACTGTCCCGTTCCCTGTTCCTGCGGCTCGCCGCCCTGGACGCCGAAGGCGTGGACGGCCCGGAGCGCACGTACGTGCGTGACACGCTCATCGAGCTGAACCTGCCCCTCGTGCGGTACGCCGCCGCCCGCTTCCGCTCGCGCAACGAGCCGATGGAGGACATCGTCCAGGTCGGCACCATCGGCCTGATCAAGGCGATCGACCGGTTCGACTGCGAACGGGGCGTGGAATTCCCGACGTTCGCGATGCCGACCGTCGTCGGCGAGATCAAGCGGTTCTTCCGCGACACCTCCTGGTCGGTCCGCGTCCCGCGCCGGCTCCAGGAGCTGCGCCTGGCGCTGACCAAGGCGAGCGACGAACTGGCGCAGAAGCTCGACCGCTCGCCGACCGTTCCCGAACTCGCCGCCGTGCTGGGCGTGTCGGAGGACGACGTGGTGGACGGCCTCGCGGTCGGCAACGCCTACACGGCGTCGTCGCTCGACTCGCCCTCCCCCGAGGACGACGGCGGCGAGGGCTCGCTGGCGGACCGGCTCGGGTACGAGGACAGCGCCCTGGAGGGGGTCGAGTACCGGGAGTCCCTCAAGCCGCTCCTCGCCAAACTCCCGCCCCGCGAGCGGCAGATCATCATGCTGCGGTTCTTCGCCAACATGACGCAGTCCCAGATCGGCGAGGAGGTCGGCATCTCCCAGATGCACGTCTCACGGCTGCTGACGCGGACGCTCGCACAGCTGCGGGACGGGCTCATCTCCGACTGAGTCACGGGTCTTCATAACTGACGCTTCGTCAGCCACACTGGCGCGATGAAGCGTCGACGACTCGGTGCGGTGGCGGTGGCGCTCTGCCTGGGCGGGGCGCTGACCGCGTGTGGGAACGGCGCCGGGGAAGGCCGTGTGGCGACCGGGCCGGCCGGACGCCCCGGTGGCTCGGGGCCGGTCCCGCCGTCGGGCGAGGTCGTGCTCGTACCGCTGGACGGCCGTGGACCGTCCGGTACGGGGACGGGGGCGCCGTCCATGCCGCCCGTACCGTCGTCACCGTCGTCGGCGGCGGGACCGTCCGGATCGCCGCCCCCGGCGCCGGCCGCTCCGGCGCCCACGCGGCCCACCCCGTCCGGGTCGAGCCGACCGGCCGCCCCGCCTCCGCAGTTCGCCCCGCCCTCGCAGACCCAGCCGCAGCCACAGCCGCCTCAGGAACCGGCGCCAGGCACCCCTCCGCCGCCCCGCCCCGCCGCGCTCACCGTGGGCGAACCGCTCCGGGCGCCCACAAACCGTCGCTGGTGCGAGAAGGTGACCGTGCAGTTCCGCAACACCGGCGGCTCACCGGTGCGTTCGGGTACCACGACCTTCGCGACGCACATCATCGGGGCGCTCGGCGTCGACTGGGCGACCGTCGAATCGGCTCAGCCGCTGCCCGCCCCGATCGAGGCGGGCGCGACGAGGACAGAGACGTACACGGTGTGCGTGGACGCCTGGCGGGTGCCGCTGGGCATGCGTATCGAGACCCAGGACGTCACCGCGTCCTGGGGGTGACGTCCCGGGGTGAAGGAGTGAAGTCCCCGGGGTGAAGTCCCCGGAGCGGGGGAGAAGGATCAGCCGAGCGCGAGCCAGGCGACCGCGGCGACGATCACGACGACCGCGACGACGCCGGCGATCAGGCCGACCTTGGGACCCGACTGGGCCGCCACCTGCTGCTGCCGCTGCGGCGTGCCCTCGTCGACGAAGGCGCGGAACATCTGCGTGCTGCCCGCCGGGTCGTAGTTGCCGTCGGGGCCCTGGGGGTTGTGTGCCATGGGGCAGGACCCTAGCGAACCTGATCCCCCCACCCAACCCTCGCCTTCCTTTGCCAGGACTTTAGGCGCCTTCGCCCCTTTTTAGTTTGCCTGTAGCAACCAACAGCTTCTATGGTTGCCCTAAGCAACAAGATGTGGGGGTGCCATGGCCGAGCGCAGTCGGTACGAGGAACTGGCCCGTCAGCTGAGCGCCATCGGCGCCGTCAAGCGCGGACTCTCCCGGGCCCTGCCCGCCGAGTGCCCGGGCGGATCGGCGGCCGTGCTGTCCCTCCTCGCCCACCACGGCGACATGCGGATGAGCCGGCTCGCCGAGCTGCTCGCCGTCGACATGTCGGTCACCAGCCGCCATGTCGCGCACGTCGTGGAACGCGGCTGGATCGAGCGGCTGCCCGACCCGGACGACAGGCGCTCCCGCATCCTGCGGCTGACACCGGCGGGCCGGGACATGCTCCACGACCTCGGCCGCCGGAGCGCGGACATGTTCGCCCGCACCCTCAGGGACTGGTCCGACGACGACGTTGGACAGCTGACCGCGCTGCTCGCCCGGCTCCGGGACTCCTTCGGGGACTGCCGGGCGCACGCCACCCGTACACCCGAGTAAGTACGTACCGACGTAAAGGAAGTTCATGGCCACGACCACACCGGCCGGTGTGCGGGGCGGGCACGCCAAGACCCATGACGATGGCGCGCCGATGACGCACCGGCAGATCATGGAGGCGCTCTCCGGGCTGCTGCTCGGGATGTTCGTCGCCATCCTGTCCTCGACGATCGTCTCCAACGCCCTTCCCCAGATCATCTCCGACCTCGGCGGCGGCCAGAGCGCCTACACCTGGGTCGTGACCGCCTCGCTGCTCGCGATGACGGCGACCACCCCGCTGTGGGGCAAACTCGCGGACCTCTTCTCCAAGAAGCTGCTGGTCCAGATATCCCTGGTCATCTACGTCCTGGGCTCGGTCGTCGCCGGTCTGTCCCAGAACGCCGGCATGCTCATCGCCTGCCGCGTCGTCCAGGGCATCGGCGTCGGCGGGTTGTCCGCCCTCGCGCAGATCGTGATGGCCGCGATGATCTCCCCGCGCGAGCGCGGCCGTTACAGCGGCTACCTCGGCGCCACCTTCGCCGTCGCCACCGTCGGCGGACCGCTGCTCGGCGGTGTCATCACCGACACCGACTGGCTCGGCTGGCGCTGGTGCTTCTACGTCGGCGTGCCCTTCGCGGTCATCGCCCTGATCGTGCTCCAGAAGACCCTGAAGCTGCCGGTCGTCAAGCGGCAGGTCAAGGTCGACTGGTCGGGCGCCTTCTTCATCAGCGCGGCCGTCTCGCTGCTGCTGGTCTGGGTCACCTTCGCCGGCGACAAGTACGACTGGGCGTCCTGGCAGACGTACACCATGGTCGGCGGCTCGGTCGTGCTCGGTGCGCTGTTCGTGCTCGTCGAGTCGAGGGCGAGCGAGCCGATCATCCCGCTGCGGCTGTTCCGCAACCGCACGATCACCCTCGCCTCGGTCGCGTCGCTCTTCGTCGGTGTCGCGATGTTCGCCGGAACGGTCTTCTTCAGCCAGTACTTCCAGCTGGCGCGCGACAAGTCGCCGACGATGTCCGGCGTCATGACCATCCCGATGATCGGCGGTCTGTTCCTGTCGTCCACGGTCAGCGGCCAGGTCATCACCAAGACGGGCCGCTGGAAGGCGTGGCTGGTCAGCGGCGGCGTGCTGGTGACGGCGGGCCTCGGCCTGCTGGGCACCATCCGGTACGACACGGAGTACTGGCACATCGCGGTCTTCATGGCCGTCCTGGGCCTGGGTCTCGGCATGATGATGCAGAACCTGGTGCTGTGCACCCAGAACCAGGTCGCCCCCTCCGACCTGGGCGCGGCGTCCTCCGTCGTCACCTTCTTCCGGTCCCTGGGCGGTGCCATCGGCGTCTCGGCGCTGGGCGCTGTCATGGCCAACCGGGTCACCCACTACGTCCAGGACGGCCTCGCCGACCTGGGCCCGCGGGGCGCGGCCATGGGCCACGGCGGCACGGGCGGCGGGGGCATCCCCGACCTGGACGCGCTGCCGGGCCCGATCCGTACGGTCATGGAGACGGCGTACGGGCACGGTGTGGCCGACGTCTTCCTCTACTCCGCCCCCTTCGCCCTGCTCGCGTTCCTCGTGACGCTGTTCATCAAGGAGGTCGCGTTGAAGAGCCACGCCGAGCCGGAGCCGGAGACGGAGCACACGACGGAGACGGAGCCCGTGACGGAGCGGGAGCCCGGGACGGAGCCGGAGCCCGCTCCTGAGACGCCCGTCGTCGCGGCGGCCGCACACGGCACCCCCGTCCGCGGCACCGCCCGTACCTCGGACGGCACCCCCGTCGCCCGGGCGGCCGTCACGCTGATCTCGCTCGGCGGGCGGCAGCTGGGGCGTGCGGTGGCGCAGGCGGACGGAAGTTACGCGCTGGACGCGCCGGGCCCCGGCTCGTACGTCCTGATCGCCTCGGCCGACGGCTTCCAGCCGCAGGCGTCCACGGTCGTCGTGGGTGGAGAGGCGCTGGCGTACGACATCCTCCTGTCCGGTACGAGTGGCCTCGTCGGCACCGTGCGGGCGGCCGAGGGCGGCGAGCCCGTGGAGGGCGCGATGGTGATCGTCACGGATGTGCGCGGTGACGTGCTCGCCACCGGCACGTCCACCCAGGACGGCACCTTCGCCTTCGCCGAGCTGGTGCCGGGCACCGTCACCGTCGCGGTGAACGCCGAGGGCCACCGGCCGCTCGCCCTGCCGGTCGAGATCGGCGGCCAGGGTGTCACCCGGGTGGAGGCGCTCCTGCGGTCCGGGGCGCGGCTCCGGGGCACGGTGCGCGCCGGGGCGGGCCGCCGCCCGCTGGCGGACGCGCGGGTGACGCTGGTCGACGCGGCCGGGAACGTCGTCGCGACGGCGACCACCGGCGAGGACGGCGCCTACGCGTTCGCCGACCTCGACACGGGCGAGTACACGGTCATCGCGACCGGCTACCCCCCGGTGGCCGGCGCCCTGACGGTGGCCGGACACGGAGTCGACGGCCACGACGTCGAGCTCGCCCACCCCGGCGAGTAGGGCCCGGACACAACCAGACCCCCCGCCGCGCGTCGAGCGGAGACGCGGCGGGGCACGGGGCGGCAGGCAGGGGACGGCCTGCCGCCCCTCTTCATTCGGTACGAGGAGAGATACGGGAATGGGACTTCGCGCACAGGTACGCACCCGGGACGGCTGGGCCGTCCAGCACGCCGTGGTGACCGTGACCGACACGACCGGCGCGCAGGTGCTGCGGGCCGAGGCCGGCCCCGAGGGCGTCGTCGTCGCGGACGCACCCCTCGCCCCCGGCCCGTACACGGTGATCGTGACGGCGGTCGGGTACGCCCCGGCGGCGTCGACCGCGCTGGTGACGGCGAGCGGCCGGGCCGACGTCGGCACGGTCGTCCTGGCGCGGGCGGGCGGCGTCGAACTCCCGCCGCCGGGCGCCTGGACGCTGGACCCGGCGCACTCGTCCGTGGGCGCGGTCGCGCAGCACCTGGGCATCTCCAGCGTGCGCGGCCGGTTCACCGACTTCGGCGGCCGGATCGAGATCTCCCCGGACCTCGGAGCCTCCCGCGTGGACGCGGTGGTATCGGCCGCGTCCATCGACACGGGCAACGCGCTGCGGGACAAGCACCTGAAGTCGCCCGACTTCCTGGACGTCGGCACGTACCCCGAGATCACCTACCGCAGCCACGGCCTCAGCCCCGCGGGCCCCGACCGCTGGACCGTGAACGGCGCCCTGTCCCTCCACGGTGTCGTCCGTGACGTCGACCTCGACCTCACGTACCTGGGCACGGGCCCGGACCCCTGGGGCGGTGTGCGGGCCGCCTTCCGGGCGACGGCACAGCTGCGCCGGGAGGACTTCGCCATGAACTACAACCAGGTGGTCCAGGCGGGCATCTCCGCGATCGGTACGACGCTGAGGGTGGAGCTGGACATCCAGGCGGTTCAGGAGGGTCGGGCGGTGCGGGGAGAGGCGCTGCCCCAGGGCTGAACTCCCGGCCCGGTCCTCAGGTGTGCCGGGCCACCAGGGCCTCGATGCCCGCGATCTGCATGTCGAGCGCGGCCTGGAAGTCCCGCTCCCGCATCTCCGCCACGGTGTCCCCGCCGCGGGCCTCCATCATCCGCTCGGCCTGCTCGAAGTTCTCCCGGTAGCCGGTCCGTTCGCGGAACGTTCCCATGGCGTGCCGGAAGTACTCGTCCTGGGTCATCCCGGCCTCCGCGCACCGCTGCCGGAACTGGCCCTCGATCGTGCCGAAGCCGTAGACGAACTGGAAGACCGAGGCGGTCGCCCCCGTCTGGAGGTGCAGGGGCAGACCCGTGTTGGCGATCACCTGCTGGGCGGAGCGCGCGAACGTCATCGAGTGGGGCCCGATGTTGAGGAAACGGCCGAGCAGCGAGGACACCCACGGGTGGGCGACGAAGAGCACGCGGTAGGAGGTGGCGAGTTCCCGGAGCTGCTCGCGCCAGTCCGCCCCGGACCCGGCGTCCGGGACGGTGAGCTCGCCCACCACGCGGTCGAGTGCCAGCTCCAGGAGGTCGTCCTTGGTGTCGACGTACCAATAGACCGACATCGCGGTCACCTTCAGCTCGGCCGCGAGCTTGCGCATCGAGAACTTGGCCAGGCCCTCGGCGTCCAGCAGCCGCACCGCCGCCTCGGTGATCTTCTCGCGATCGAGCCCGGACGGCTGGTCGGCCTTCCGCGCCCGGGGCGACTTGCCCTCCACCCACACGCTCATCCGCCGCGCCGACACCATGGGCTTTCCTCCTCGTTCCGTGACCGATGCTATGCCCCGGGCACGGAGGCGTCCGTCCTCTCGGCCCGCCGCAGCAGCGCCGCCGCCAGCAGGCCGCCCGCCAGGACCGCCACCGCTCCGACCAGCTGGCTGGTCTCCAGGCCGGTGGCAAACGCGTCGGAGATACGGGCCTTCTCGGCCGGCCCGTCGGCCGCCGCGAGCGCGGCGGGCAGGGAGGCGGCCGATACGGAGACGAGCGCGGCGAACCGGGAGTTGAGCACGGCACCGAGGACGGCGACGCCGAGCCCGTTGCCGAACTCCGCGAGCGTGCCGTTGATGCCGGCGCCCACGCCCGCCTTCTCCGGCGGGATCGCGCTCATGATGGCGTTGGCCATGGCGGGCATGGACAGCGCCACACCCGCGCCCATGACGACGAGCCCGAGCAGCATGCCGCCGTACCCGTGCGCCCCGCCGAGGACGGCGATCGCGGCCAGCCCGGCGGCGACCAGGGCCATGCCGATCGCGATGGTCCAGGGCGTACCGAGCCTGGGCAGCAGCCGGGCGCCGGCGCCGGTGAGGTTCAGGGCGACGACGGTGAGGGCGAGCGGCACCGTGCGCAGACCCGCGTCGAGCGGTCCGTACCCGAGCACGAACTGCAGGTGCTGGGTGAGCAGGAACAGCGAGCCGGTCATGCCGAAGGCGACCAGGATGGCGCCCGCGACGGCACCGACGAACCGCTGGTTGCGGAAGAAGTGCATGTCGAGCATGGGGTACGGGGTGCGCAGCTCCCACAGCGCGAAGGCCGCGAGGACGGCGGCGCCGAGCGCGGCGGAGACGAGGACCTGGCCGGACGTCCAGCCGTGGTCGGGCCCCGAGATGATCGCGTAGACGACCGCCGTCATACCGATCGTGGACAGCACGGCACCGACGAGGTCCGGCCGGTCGCCCTGCTTGTGCTTGGACTCCGGTACGAGGGCGGCGACGGCGCCCAGGCCGATGACCGCGACCGGGATGTTGATCAGGAAGATGGCGCCCCACCAGAAGTGGTCCAGCACGAACCCGCCGAGCAGCGGCCCGGCCGCGAAGCCGAGCGAACTGACCGTGGACCACAGGGCGATGGCCTTGACGCGCTCGGTGTCGTCGAAGATCTGGACGACGACCGCGAGGGTCGTGGTCATCAGCAGCGCCCCGCCGACACCCATGCCCGCGCGAGCGGCGATCAACTGCGCGGAGGACTGGGCGAGTCCGGCGGCCAGCGAGCCGATGCCGAACAGGGCGAGGCCGGTGATCAGCATCTTCTTGCGGCCGTAGCGGTCGGCGGCGTTGCCGGCGGTGAGGAGCAGCCCGGACTGGACGAGCGAGTAGGCGTTGATCATCCACTGGATGTCGGCGGTGGAGGCGTCGAGTTCCCTGGTGAGGGAGGGGATCGCGACGCTGAGGACGGTGTTGTCGAGCAGCACGGTGAGCTGGGCGAGGCAGATCACGCCGAGGATCAGCCAGCGCTGCGGGTGGCCACCACCGCCGGTCGTGGCGGCGGGGGGCTTCCGGTCGTTCCCGGCGGTGGTCGCCGTCATGCGGAGAGCTCCTTGTACGGTGTACGGGACTTGGTCTCGTACACCGTACAAGGCTCCGTCATACGCTGTATAAGGGTTTTCAGGACACAGGTGCGGCGCGGCGTATCACCCGCCCGGCTTGAGCAGATACCCCGCGCCCCGCCGGGTGTGGATCATCGGCGGCCGCCCCGCGTCGATCTTCCGCCGCAGGTACGAGATGTAGAGCTCGACCACATTGGCCTGCCCCCCGAAGTCATAGCTCCACACCCGGTCGAGGATCTGCGCCTTGCTCAGCACCCGCCGCGGGTTGCGCATGAGGAACCGCAGCAGCTCGAACTCCGTGGCGGTCAGATGGATCCCGTGCCCGCCCCGCGACACCTCATGGCTGTCCTCGTCGAGCACCAGGTCCCCCACCACCAGCAACGACTCGCTGCGCGGCGCCGTCCCGGCCCCCGACCGCCGGATCAGCCCGCGCAGCCGCGCCACGACCTCCTCCAGGCCGAACGGCTTGGTGACGCAGTCGTCCCCGCCCGCCGTCAGCCCCGCGATCCGGTCCTCCACCGCGTCCTTCGCCGTGACGAACAGCACGGGCACACCGGGCCGTTCGCGCCGCAGCCCGCTGAGTACCGCCGGCCCGTCCATGTCGGGCAGCATCATGTCCAGCACGACGGCGTCCGGCCGGAAGTCCCGCGCCGAGCGCACCGCCCCGGCGCCGTCGCCGGCGCTGCGCACCTGCCACCCCTCGTACCGCAGGGCCATGGACAGCAACTCGGCGAGCGGGTCCTCGTCGTCCACGACGAGCACCCGTACGGCGCTTCCGTCGGACCTGAGCATGTCGGTGCGCCCCTGGGGCGAGGAGACGGTCATGCTCCGACGATCAGGCGGACCGCTGAGAGAATTCTTGCCCCTCCCTGTGAATTCACTGAGAAAGCACCGGGAACAACCGGGCCCCGTTCCCGTGACAGACCCCCCGCAGCCAGTCCTCCCCCAGCCCGAGCCGCTCCAGCGCCTCCAGCTGGTGCAGGTAGCCGTACGGGATGTTGGGGAAGTCGCTCCCCAGCAGAATCCGGTCGCCCAGATCCGCCAACCGCCCCCGCTCCTCCACCGGGAACGGCGAGAAGCGCTCGCTGAAGTCGGTGAACGCCATCGTCGTGTCCAGCCGCACCTCTCCGTACCGCTCGGCGAGGCCGAGGAAGTCGGCGTACTCGGGCATCCCCATGTGCGCGACGACCAGCCGCAGCCGCGGATGCCGGGCGAGCAGCCGCGCGACCGGCTCGGGCCCGGTGTACTTGCCGGGCGCGGGCCCGGAGCCGCAGTGGATCACTATCGGTACGCCGGCCTCGGCGAGCAGCCCCCAGGCACCGTCGAGCAGCGGGTCGTTCGGGTCGTACGCGCCGACCTGAAGATGCGCCTTGAACACGCGCGCACCGCCCTCGACCGCCTCCCTCACATACCGCTCGGCCCCCGCCTCCGGAAAGAGCGTCGCCGTCCGCAGGCACCCCTCCACCCGCGAGGCGAACTGTGCCGCCCACCCGTTGAGCCACTCCGCCATCCCGGCCTTGTGCGGATAGACCATCGAAGTGAACCGCACCACCCCGAACTCCCGCAGGAGCTCGACCCGCCGGTCCTCCTCCTCGCGGTACGTGATGGGCCACGGGGTCCCGGTCAGCGGCCCGACGGCGTCGAAGTACGCCCACACCTTCCGCAGGACGCGCTCGGGCATGAAGTGCGTGTGCACGTCCACCAGCCCGGGAAGCCCGAGCCGCCCCCAGAACGCCCGGACCCTCTCGGCCTCGTCACCCGCGCTCAAAGCCGTAGCTCCGCTCGACCTTGCCGACGTGCACGCTGTACCGCTCGTACCAGTCCGCCCGCCCACGCCGCATCACGTCCTGGTGGTCGGCGTTCGCCCGCCAGGCGGCGATGGCCTCCTCGTCCCGGAAGTACCCGACGGTGATGCCGATGCCGCCGGGCGTACGGGCGGACTCGTAACCGAGGAAGCCGGGGACGTCCTGCACGAGCTGGTGCATGCGCTCGGCGGTAGGCGCGTAGGCGGGGTCGTCCTCGGTGCGTACGGAGGTGAACACGACGGTGTAGTACGGCGGTTCGATACCGCCCACGAGTTGATCGCTCATGCGGTTCACCCTCCGCCGGGCGCAGGACGGTGTCCAGGGCTCCGGGAGATCGGGATCCGAGTCTTTACCCTCGCGTCAGAAGAGCCCTCCCTGCACCCCCGGCGGCAGGACGGTGACGGGCACGGTCGTCCCGTCCCCACTCCTGCCCACGGCGACGAGCTCCCACCCGGTGAGCAGCCGGGTGTCGAGCACGAGCGCCCGCCCGTCAGGCGCCCGGAGATGAAGATCCGGCCCGGCTGCGGCCACGAGCACCCCCTCCAGGCACCCGCCGTCCACCAGCTCGGCGACCACTCCGTCGACGCGGTCGACCCGCTCCAGCCCGAAGAGCCCCACGTGATCGACGACCCGCAACGCGATCCGCTCCAGCGTCTCCCCCCACCCGGGCACGCCCACGGCCCGCCGGTACAGCGCCGCCACCTCCGCCGCCCGCTCCCGCTCGCCCGGCAGCCCCACGCGGGCGGCGCGCTTGGCGGCGTACGGGATCCGGTCGGGCACCCCCAGCGCCGTACCGAGCACCTCCTCGGTCCGCCGCGCCGCCATCAGCGGCCCGCGCCCCAGCCAGCCGTACACGACCGCGCCCTGCTCCCGCAGCCGGGCGTCACCGCGCTCCTCCGCCGTGATCCCCACCTTGACCATGCCGGCGCCGAACCAGGCGAGATACACCCGGTAGACCCTGGGGTCGTCCGCCACCCCGTCCGCCGCCACGGACCCCACCCGGTCCAGCCGCGCACACTCCGCGCACCGCCCCCCAGTACTGCGCCCACCCACGACGGCCGCCACCGGACACGCGTTCCCCCGCGCCCCGATACACCGCCGCTCCCCCACCGCCCGGAAACCGATCTCCCGCCCGTACGCCAACGCACTCCTGCGCCCGCCCTCCCAGACGAGCACGGGCCCCTCGCCCGTCCACCGAAGTCCTTGGCATCGCCACACCGCCACGGCGGCACCGTATACCCCCCGCCTCCGTGTGCGGTTCCCGCCGCCCACCGTCCCGAACGCCTGCGCCGGGGGACAGTGCCCAGCGAGGATGCACGGATGTCAGAAGCTCTGTGGATCAAAATCATCGGCACCCTCCCGGCCGTGCTCTGGGTGCTCTTCGCCGCCACCGTGTACGTGACCTTGCGCGGCACGATCGTCGAGCGCATGGTTCCCCGATTAACCGCCGTGCGGGCCATGGGCATGGAATTCGAGCTCGCCGCCGAACTGCTCGACCGAGCCCAGGACGAGAGCGAGAGCCCTGTCACCCCACATGCCAGACGCACCGCTCTGGGCAGGCTTGAACACGCCGCCGACCTGCTGTCGGACGGACGGATCCTCTGGGTCGACGACCACCCCGAGGGCAACGCCCCCCTCACGGAGCTCTTCCGCACGGCCGGCATGCACATCGATGTGGCCCGTTCCACCGAGGAGGCCGCTCCCCTCCTGCGCCGCCGGTCGTACGACGTCGTCATCAGCGACATGGAGCGGAACGGCGACCCCCACGCAGGAACCACACTGCTGCGCCTGCTGGAGCAGTACGGCGTCCGCACCCCCGTACTGATCTACTCAGCGAACTGGGACCCGGAACGCGGCGTCGACCGAAGGATCTTCGCGGCCACGACCGCGCCGATCGAGCTCGTCCACTACGTGATCGACCTCATGGAGAGGTCACGACTCGCAACCCTCTGACGCCTCGGCGCCTCACCCTCCCCTCCGGGCACGGCACGCGCGGTGGACCGCACCGGACCACCGACCCGGATCCCTGAACCCTCGCCTGAACGACCGCCGCCGCTGCCTGGCACAACCGCCGAAGCGTCATCTGCCCCGGAGGGACTCGGCGCTGTCCGTGTCGAGTGCTCCTGCGACGCCGGGGACGACAACCCCCACTGACCGACACGATCCGGTCAACTCCGTTCAGGCCCCGGCGTACTCGCGTCGGGGCCTCAGCCCTGACCGGCTCACCGTTAGGGTGCCGCCCATGTTCTTCCGCTGGGACTGGCTCCGGCCCGTACTGACCGCGCCGATCGTGCCGACTCTCGGTCCCGTCCACCCCGATGTCCTGACCGTCGATCTCTTCGAGGACACCCTGCGAGCGGCCGTCACCGGGGACTTCTTGTCGTACGACAAGGACCGACGCTGGGGCGGCGACAAGGACGAGACGGTCCTCCTCGGCGACGTGGTCCACCAACCCGACCACACGCTCATCCCCACCCTGAACCGGCGCGGACACGGCACCGTCAAGGTCTTCCCCTACGGTGTCCGCGACAGCGTCGTGGAGGAGGCCGCCGAGCTGGCCGCGAAGCTCGCGGCCGTGCACGACGTGGACAACGCCCGGGTCGTACGCCCCCTCGACCCCGAGACCGCACACCCGCGCGGCACCCGCATCCAGCTGAAGGACTTCACCGCCGGCCCCTGCCCCGCCCCCGGCGGCCCCGTCCGCCCCGTCACCGACTGGCCGGTCGCCGTGCAGAAGACCTTCGCCCCCTTCGCCAAGGCCATGGCCGCGGACGGCCTGGCCTTCCTCCACACCCGGATGCAGGACGGCCGATGCGGCCCGGTCCTCGCCGCCGCCGTCGGCGACGGCATCGTGGGCGCGATCGGCCCCATGGAAGTACGCGCGGACGCGATCGGACGCCCCCAGCTCCTGCCCCAGTACTTCGCCGTCCTGCCCGAGGCCCGAGGGCAGGGCCTGGGCCGGATTCTGTGGAGGGCCGCGATGCACTGGGGCCAGTCCCACGGCGCCGCCTACCAACTCCTCCAGACCGAGGTCGACGGCCCCTCCGACAGGCTGTGCCGGTCCGAAGGACTGACCTCGCTCGGCTTCCGCCACACCGCCCAGGTGTAGCCGCCGGATCCGGTCCAGCCGCGCTTCGCCGAGGCACGTGAGGTCGCTGCACTTGGCTGCGGTACGCCCCGGCAACGCAAAAGGCCCCGGATCTCTCCGGGGCCTCTCACGAAGGGGAGGGACACGGCCATCACTCCAGCCGCGGTGCCGATGGGAGCAGCAAGGTCCGGGAAGCGGTGAACCATGCAGCCCACCCCCGCGCCGACCGCCGCCCGCAGCCCTCCACTGACTGCGGGCGGCCTGCTGGGTCTGCGTGCATACAGCCGTGGTGCGGCGCGATGGTCAGAAGAGGATGCCGCCCAGCATTCCGTCGCCGTAGCAGCTTCCCTTCTTGCCGTAGCCGCCCTTGCCGTGACCCTTGTCGTCGTGGCAACCGCAGTCGTTCCAGTGGCCGTGGTTCTTGCCGTGCTTGTCGTGGTGCTTCCAGCGGTCGTGGTTGCCGCAGTCGTCGCAGGTGTAAGCGGTCGACGGAGCGGCTTGGGCCGTTGCGGTCATCGGCACGACGGCGGCAGCGGTCAGAGCGGCGATCGCCAACATACGGCGGATGGGCTTTGCCATGGGTTGTGCACCTCACTGGTCCATGAGCGGGCATTTCCCGCTTTTCGGACAGTAGGGCGTGGTGTGGTGTCCCGCCATCCAAGTTCGGCAGGGTGGGGTCGTCTTGCTGCTATGTGGGGCCTGCGACTTGGGGGAACAGGCCCCACTGTCCTTCCGCCCTTCGCCCGGCGGGAGGAGATCCGAATGGTGCGGGTAGCTGGCGCGAGGCGAACCGTGCCCGGCTCAGCGGCGAGCCCTCGCCTGAGACACCCGTTTGCCGGACAGGCGCCATTGCGCCGTTGCGCAGTCGCACTGCCATCTGTCGCGTGGGGTGTTGCCGCAGTTGGCAAGGGCTATGGGCATCGCCGCCCCCGAAACCCCGTGGCGGAGACGATCATTGGCCGGCTTCGCGGGCGGCCTGCTGCGGTGGCGAGGGGCCGGTCGGGGATGCAGGTTCATGGGTGGTAGCAGCGGTCGTCCGCCCGGCGGGCCAAGTGTGTGCTCGCGACGCGGCGAAGTGGACCGCGCCCCTTCTCTGCAATGGAGACCCCGAATGACGAAGAAGACCGCCTGCGCGCTGGCCGCGCTGGCCGCCCTCGCCCCCGCAGTGGCGCTCGCCCCGTCCGCGGCAGCCGACGACACCTCGGGCCACGACAAGGCCATAACGCTGCACGCGACGCTGAACCCGTTCAAGGTCAACAACGTGAATGGGTCGGGCACCGCCATGGTGCACCTGGAGGGCAACAAGGCCCACGTGACGGTCAAGCACAGCGGCCTGCTGGCCGGCGCCCCGCACGCCCAGCACTTCCACATCAACGCCAAGGGCGTCTGCCCGCCCGAAACGGTCGCCAAGGAACGCAACGGCAAGGTGTTCCTCAACACCACCGACGGCGCCCCCTTCTACGGCGGCATCGGCACCTCGCTGACCACCACCGGAGACACCAGCCCCGCCTCCGGTCTGGCCGTGGACCGCTTCCCCGTCGGCTCCAAGGTCCACTACGAGCGCACCGTCCACCTCAGCGACGAGGCCGCCAAGAGCCTGCGCGAGGGCACCGGTGTCGTCGTCGTCCACGGCATCGACTTCAACGGCAACGGCAAGTACGACGACAACCTCGGCCCCAGCGACCTCGACCCCAAGCTGCCCTCCGAGGCCACCAACCCCGCGCTGTGCGGGTCGCTGAAGATGGCCGCCAAGGGCGCCGTCCACGGCGGACAGGGCGGCACCCAGGAGGCCATCAACACCGCCGCAGCAGGCGCCGGCGCCGCACTCATCGTCGCCGCCGGAGCCGCCTATGGGCTGCGCCGTCGTACCGCTCGTCAGGACTGACCCGGCACGGGCATGACGTTTCTCGCTCACGGGAGCCGCCGCGGTGTGTGCACCGCGGCGGCCACCCTCTGCGCCACCGCCGGCACGGTCCTGCTGGCGGTGGCTTTCGTACCCGGCCGGCAGCCCCCGCCCGAACCGCCGTCACCGGCCACCCAGCACACACAGCTCCACACACACGCGCCCTCCCACGACGTGGCAGTGCTGCCTCCCTCCGAGCCTGTCCGGATCACCGCCAAGCGCATCGGCCTGGCCGCATCCGTCGAGGCGGTCGGCATCGCCAAGGACGGCACGGTCGCCATGCCGACCAGTGCCGACCACGCCGGCTGGTACACCGGCTCCGTCACACCCGGAGAGCGGGGCAACGCGATCCTGGCCGCCCACCTGGACTCCACCACCGGCCCCGCCGCCTTCTACAGCCTGGGCGCTCTGCGTGAGGGCGACCGCATCACCGTCCGGCGCCGCGACGGCACAGACGCGGTCTTCACCGTCACCGCCATGAACGTCTACGACAAGAGCGCCTTTCCTTCCCAGGCCGTCTACGGCCCCACCCCCCACCCGCAGCTGACGCTGATCACCTGCGCCGACTGGGACCCGGAGGCCAGGACCTACCGTGCCAACCTCGTCATCACCGCACACACCGGCCACCCCACCGATGAGCCCACCGCCGACCGCTGACACGGTGCTCTCCGGCACCGGGCGAGACTCTCGGGCACTGACTTCGGAGGGCACCGGGGCCGGTGGCCTCACGCCCGTGAGTGACTCCGCCCGAGCGAGGAGGCGTGGCGCCCCTACTGCGCCGTCGCCGTGGCCGGACTTCGGTTCCCTGCCGGACACGATCCCGACCCGCCCCGTGATCATCCGCATGCGCCGCCGCGCCCGCAACGAGAAGGTCGAGCCCTCCCGGATCGACGACCACGAGAAGCGAGGCCACGCCATCAGGGACCGGCTCGCCAAGTGGGCCGACCAGGTCCGCGGGATCGGATGGACGACGCGCTCGGGCTCGATGACATCACCCCGGGCCGGGGGGCAGCGGCCCGGGGAGAATCCCGCCGCCTGATCGGTTCGGCCGTGGTCGTCGATGTCACCCGCTGATGCCAGAAGCCCCCCCGGGATGATCCCGGGGGGCTTCTGTGCTCTGTGCACTCGGCAGGATTCGAACCTGCAACCTTCTGATCCGTAGGATCGGGCATCTCTGGGGGAGGGTCTTCCTCCCTCCCACAGCCTGATCGCCGACCGTGGTGACCGTCGGCCTCTGTGTGCCGTCGTTGCCGTCAGAGTTGCCGTCACAAATGAATCAGTGCCCCTCTTCCCCATCCCACGGAGATGAGGGTGAACCGTCTGGGTCCAGCCCGTACTTCCACCTTTCGCTGCCCAGCAATGACCGGAGATGGCCAGCGTCAGCGGCATGCCGGTAGAGGGCGTCGAGGCCCTCCTGGTCTCCGGCTTCTCCCCGCATGCGCTCCAGGTCGCGCAGGATGCGGAAATCACCAGCATCGGCAACCTGCAAGGCCAACGCTTCGGCGCGCTGACCAAGTCAGGTGTACGTGGCGACTGTGTACGCCGTCGGCCCGGCGAGCCCAGCACCAGAGCCGTCAGTCATGTCCAGGATCTCGAAGCCGACACGCTCCGCGTACTGTTCGAGTTCGCGGGGGAAGAGGACGCGTCTGCGGATCTCGTCCTGGGCCTCGTCCCCTGAGGGGAGTGCCCAGTGCCGGTGCATGGTGTTGATCTGGGTCCGCAGGTCCCACTGGTGGCGGATCGTGACGGTCGCCGAGCCGCTTGGAGTGTCGACTGTGGCAGTCATCGGATCGGCTCCCGTGATGGGTGCGACGGGGGAACACAGGACGAGCAGGCTGCCCCGCTGTGCGTGAGCCGCGAAGGTGGCGAAGACCTGGGTGATCTCGTTGTTGTCATGCACGTAGGCGAGGCTGTTGCCCATGCAAGTCACCACGTCCATGCACCGCCGGAGTCGGGCGGTGCGCATGTCTCCGATGCGGATGTCCAGCTCCGGGCGGGCCTGGCGGGCGTAGTCGACCATGCCGGGCTGGAGGTCCAGGCCGATGCACTCGAAGCGCTTGGCCAGAATCTCCAGGTCCCTGCCGGTGCCGCATCCGAAGTCGACCAGCGTCCGGGCGTCCGGCCGATACGTCTCGATCAGGGTCTGACACATCCCAGCACCGGTGCTATCGGACTGAACCAGGTCGTACAGCGCCGGGTCCCGGTAGAGAAGGTTCGTCGCTTCCACTGGTTCCACTTCCGTGTGGTGGCCGGTCACATGAGGCTTAGCAGTCCGACCTCAAGAGCGAGGACATCGCACAGCAGGTCAGGGACGGTCAGAGCGGTGTCGGCGTCCTTTCGGGCTTGAGCGAGTGCCTTGCGGTCAACGTAACCGAGATCGACGAGGACGGACTCCTTCAGCATGTCGTCCAGCACGGGCAAGCCGTAGGAGCGCAGCCCCTTCTCCAGGACGGCCAGGAAGTTCTCCGGTTCGGCCGGTGCCGCCACCGACTCCGGCAGTCCCGCCCGCCTGATCCGCTCGCGGAACAGCGCCTTGCCTCGCTTGTACTCGTGCGGCAGCTGCTCCATGAACCGGACGATCCGCGGGTGTACGAGCGGGCTCACCGGCCAGACGCCGACCCGCAGAAAGCCGGGATTGTGCATCCCGAACGCCATCAGGGTCGGCACCGGCAGGACAGGGATGGGTGCCAGGTGCTCGTTCACCTCGGCCAGGGCGCGGACCGCCTTCGGACCGAGCCACGGAGCGGGTTCCGGCGTCGGCAGTTCCACATCCGTCCTGGAGTGGTGGGCGTTGACCTCGTCCCCTCCACTGCCCGTGAACATGACCTGCCACCGCCGAGCGGCTTCCTGGGCTCGTACGACGTCGAATGCTTCCCGGTAGAACGCCCCGGCCGGATCACGGGCCGGAGCAGAGCGCGTACCCCTCCGGGGCAGAACGGTGGGTACTGCACGGCGGGAATGGCCGTGTCTCTGAAGCCACGGCAATCCGCGGTGACCGGTGCGAACTCGGCATGCGCCCCGCTCCTGCTGGCTGTGCTCGCCGTGGGGCGGCTGTCGGGGTTTCTTCACGGGTCTGGCTTCGCGGGGGCCGCGCTGTCGGAGCTCATCGGCGTCCTCCCGGATACTGGTGTAGACCAGTTGCGATATCGTGGGCGCTGGTGATCGTCATC